>CBDTYO010000043.1:0-15129 GCA_965364615.1 uncultured Bacteroidia bacterium | reverse complement strand
TTCCAGATTCCCTGGTCGCATCCGCAGTCAACGCGCCGTCTCTGCCCCACTCCACCCGAACGGAAATAATAGGTCCAGGTACCTGATTGCTGGTTATCTGTATAAGTTCCTGTGGCACGCAGCTCTCCGGTGGGATAGAAATCCTTCCAATTGCCCAATTTTCTCCCCTGTTCATCGATGATCCCCTCTGAGAGCTTTTGTCCCCGCTCATTATAGAAATAGGCATTTTCCACCACTCCTGCCGTATCAAAGAAACGGTGGATCCCTACCGGTATGCCTTCTTTGTAACCTCCGGTAAAAATCAGCCTTCCTTCTTCATCGTAGGTGCTTTTCATATCAAGCAATTCCCTCATATCCTCATCAATCTCCTCCATGATCTGTCCACGCTCATATCGAATGGCCACCATCAAATCCCCATTGCCGTCAAATTCCCGGTAATATCCATGAAGCTGGTTGTCCAGGTAGTTTTCTTCCTTTTTGATATTCCCATTTTCATAATACTCCCTGTGGGTTCCCTGCTTATTTCCCTTATTATCAGTCCGGTTGACCCGTTCCCGATCCACCACATAATTGTCTTTGTACTGCACCACCGTAATCAGTGTGCTGTCTCTGGTAAACTCCCTGGACAATCCCTGTTTCTTTCCGTCACGGTAAAATACGATCAGTTTGAGTTCTCCGGTGGGGTGATAATAATAGGAAGCACCCTCTTTTTTACCCCTCACATACAATTCTTTTGATATTAGCGTGGCTTGTCCGGGCTTCTCAGGGTTATTGTAGGAGTAACTATTGGAATAACCGCTTTTCTCCCCCAGTTGATAGGAAATCTCCTGGGTCAGTTCCCCTGCCTGGTTGTAAAAATTCCAAATGCTGTCAAGAAGGAAATTGGTTCTCTTTCCCTCTGACTTAATCACCCCTGTCACATAGTAGGTTTTCCAGTATCCATCTGGTTTTCCATCTACCATGGTCCCCTCGCTGCTAACCTGTCCATTGGGATAAAAGATTTGAACAAAGCCATTATCGTCCACCTCATTCTGTCCAATAAGCCGGTCATTCACTGACACCAATAACAGGGCCAGCAATGTAATATTTCTTACCCTTGCGTACATGAAATTTTTATAAATGAAGCCGATCCGATATTTCAAGCATCCTTGTGATCGAACCTCTGGCTTGATCCATCAAATCCTGTTCCAAAGTTATCTCAGGAAGCTCATACTTCAAAGTATTATAGATCTTTTTCAGGGAAATCAGTTTCATATACTTACAATCGTTGCACGCGCAGGTGGAATCCTTGGGGGGAGCCGGGATAAACATCTTTTGGGGATTTGCCTTTCTCATCTGGTGTAATATACCTGATTCCGTGGCCACTATATATTTCTGACCCTCGTCTTTCATGGTATAATTCAACAAGGAGGTGGTGGACCCTATGTGATCCGCCACAATGAGGATGGGTTTCTCGCACTCGGGATGAGCGATGATTTGTGCTTCCGGATGTTCCTTCTTCAGCTCCAGGATCCTTTCCAGGCTGAATTCTTCATGTACGTGACAGGCTCCGTCCCAGATGACCATGTCCCTCCCGGTCATGCTTTTGATATAGTTACCCAGGTTCCGGTCGGGAGCAAAAATGATCTTTTCTGTTTCCGGCAGGCTTTGTACAATTTGCAAGGCATTGGTGGAAGTACATACAATATCTGTCAGGGCCTTTATCTCGGCAGTCGTATTTACATAAGAAATCACCGTATGATCGGGAAATTTTGACTTAAATGCAGCAAATTGATCCGGCGGACAGGAATCGGCCAGGGAGCATCCTGCCTGCAGATCTGGAATCAATACCTTTTTATCCGGTGCCAGGATCTTGGCAGTTTCAGCCATGAAATGTACCCCCGCGAATAAGATGATATCTGCCTGGGTGGCTGCTGCCTGTTGCGAAAGGCCCAGGCTGTCCCCCACAAAATCGGCAATGTCCTGGATCTCTCCTTCCTGGTAAAAATGTGCCAGTATGACGGCATTCTTTTCAGTCCTCATCCGCTTGATCTCTTCCACAACATTTATGTCCTTATCCACATTGAGATCAATAAATCCTTTTTTTTCGATTTCTTTTTTATCCACAAAATCCATCTTATATATCTATTATTATATTAAATTTTAAAATCTCTTAATGATGATGATAGGCGGTTGATTCTGTTTTAAAAAAAGTGAAAGTATCTTTGCATATACCATTAATGAAATAATAATCACACTATATTAACAAACGGAACGATTGTTAAGTTTTGAATAGCGGTATGTTAGAATTAAAATCAACAGTTGTTGAAAGCCGGGGGGTTTGATAAAAGAATTCCGGGAACAAAGATAATGACTGTTGACAATCTGTTTATCTTTCCTGGCAAACTTAACATATTTACAAAGACATAACCAGGGGTCTGAGTGGGTGTGTGATTATCAAAATCAATGAACAACAAATCAACCAATTAATTGTTAAAAAGTAGACACAGCAGACACATGAAAGAAACTCTGGCCATTGCTTCTGACCATGCTGGCTATAATATGAAATTATCCATGATCCAATACCTGAAAGACTTGGGATACAGGGTCAGGGATTTTGGTACGGATTCGGACGAAGCGGTGGATTATCCGGATTATGGACATCCGTTGGCTGAAGCAGTTGCGTCAGGAAGCTGTTCCCTTGGAATCTCTCTTTGCGGGAGCGGGAACGGGATCAACATGGTTACAAACAAACACAAGGGGATCCGGGGAGCTCTTTGCTGGAGCAAGGAAATCAGCCGCTTGGCCAGAAGTCATAATGATGCCAATATATGCTCATTGCCGGCCAGGTTTCTGGATTTTGATACGGCCAAAGAAATTGTGGATGCCTTTCTGGAAACAGAATTCGAAGGAGGAAGGCACGTTAAAAGAATTGCGAAAATACCGATACCTTAATATTTACATGTTATCGAATACAAGCAAATATGCCATCAGGGCCCTGATTTATCTGGAGCTTTACTCCGATCCTAAGAAAAAGGTGGGGATCAGGGAAATAT
Source organism: uncultured Bacteroidia bacterium (assembly GCA_965364615.1). Lineage (GTDB taxonomy): Bacteria > Bacteroidota > Bacteroidia > Bacteroidales. The sequence goes on along the minus strand of CBDTYO010000043.1, from coordinate 12,094 downwards.
CCGAAGGACTGGATATCCCTTCTCCCTTTCTGGGCAAAATTATGCAAGTATTGGTGAAGCACAATTTTCTGAATTCCACGAAAGGCCCCAATGGGGGATTTTTTATGAAAAAGGCTGCCATGGATATCGCACTGATGGATGTGGTAGAGGTCATCGATGGCAAAGATTCCTTTGAAATCTGCGTGATCAGGAATTCAAACTGTGATCCTGACAATCCCTGCACCATGCATGATAGAATGGCCCCCCTCTGGAATCAAATGAAACGGGTATTGGGCACAGAGACCATTGCAGACCTGGTGTCGGAAATCCGAGAAAACAAGGAAATGGTCAGGATCTGAGGAACTTGAATATCCTCCAGGTCCCGATTAAACGGTAGACAATATAACCACCGAGCAGACCCAAAAAATTGGCCAGAAGGTCATACCATTCTGCAGCACGGGAAGCCACGACCGTAGCCTGTAGTATTTCAATGATCGCGCTCAGTGCAAAAATGGCCAATAAGAGCAGGATGTGAAAACCCAGGCGGGGCTGATTCCTGCGGCTTTCTGACAGGGCGACAAAGCCGAGGGCCGCATACATGCTCATATGTATGATCTTATCGATATAGGGGATGGAAAACAGGAAAGAACCAGGCATGTTTTGTCCCGGCACCAGGCTCAATAATGCAATCACCAGGGCCAGCAGGATGGTGAATTTATATTGGAACACGTAACTTAGCATGTGAGGCCCGTTATGGGAACAGCACAAATATGACAATTATTTTGAAATGAAACTGGATGATCTGCTGGCTAAGTTAAAAGGGGAGACCATTAAAACATGGTTTGACCTGGGGCTTTTCCTGGACCGCTGTCAGGAGGAGCAGGACATTCCTCATGTCAGGAGACGGGGATCTTATGAGGATTTTCAGGAAGAACTGATAAACGGGGGAATAGCCCTGCTCACCTTCCATTATATGGTGGATGGCGTGACCGTAGAAGCTGAAAAATATGCCTCTCTTCTCAGACGCAATATCCCGGGAGTTCCCATACATTTTATTGCCGGCAAGATTCACTCGAAAAGTGTTCCTTTCATACAGGCGGAAGACCGTCAAAAAGTGATTCCTGAGCTGGCCGGTTTCGATGACTGGGAACTTTACAGGGACTTTTATTTCAACAAACTTGACAGGGGAAGCCGGGAGTACAACGAACTCATCCAAAAATTGTGGCAGCAAACCCTGATCATCATTGAAAAACTGGGACGGTATATAGAAGAAGAGGGAATCAATCTCTTCTACCTCATCAATGTCTGTTCCAATCCCGGCAATGTGGCTTTGGCCCTGGCCCTGGTCCTCCTGTCCGAATTCCTGGAGATCCCGGTGATCAATAACAACCATGATTTCTATTGGGAAGGAGGCAAAAACAAAGTCAACAGGGAAAAGGAGGGATCCAAGAAGGGTCCCAGGGATTTCTTTTTTACCAACGACCACCTGGGAGAATTCTTTTCGATCATTGAGCTCTTATTCCCATGGCAATCGCGCCACTGGATCCAGGTGAATATCAACAGCGGGCAATCTGAGAGGCTGATCATGCTCAAGGGCCACAACCCGGTCAACGTTATGGAAATCGGCACAGCTGTTGATACCCGGCAATTCACCAAAAAGGACAAGCGAAAGAACATCCATGCTTTTCTGCAGCTGGAAAAAATGCTCTCCAGGTACCAGGAAAGGCTGGTCTCTTATTCTCCAGAGGATGTTCTGGAAAGGGGGCTGGTGGAGGAACATATGCCAAGACCCATTCTGGTAGGTGCCGGCACCAAGGCCGTAAGCCGTTTTATTACAGAAAACATCATTTTGTTACAACCCACAAGAATTATCGCAAGAAAGAGAATAGAAACTTCCTTTGACCTGCTGCTCAAGATGTTTCATGAAGAAGAGATGGTAGAAAGATTCAGAAAAACCGCTCATCTGAAAATGACTCTGCTAATTACGGGCCCCATTGCTGCCGGCCATTATACTTACTACAAGAAACTGGTAGCGAAATTCGGGGCCCTGTTGAATAAAGCAGCTCCGGATCTGAGGGGAAGGATATACCTTGCCCTGTTATTTGGAGAGCTGGATCGGGCTACTTTCAAGGAGCGTTTTTCGCCGCCGGCCGGCATTGCAGACCTTTACAACATCTCTTCACTGGTCTTGCTTCCCAGTAAAACAGAAGGCAGGGGCCTTCCCATTATCGAAGCCACTGCCTGTGGCACCCCTATTTTTTGCAGAAGGTATCAGCCGGAGACGGTGTATTCGGAGGTCATAGGCGAACATCTGGAAGAGAGAAACCGTTTGCGGGTGCTGGAGTTTCAGGGTAAACGCATAACCGGAAACATGGTCAAAAGGATCACTGACCGTATTTTCTTTCCCCATCGCTATACAGAAGATATCAGACACAACCAAAGGGTGGTGCACAATCGCTATAGCCTGGATGCCCTGAGTGAAAACATTTTCCAGATCCTTCATCGCCTGTTTGAGCAACTCGGTTCCCATGAAAAAACACAGAGAATTGTCAGGGAATGCCTGGACGATTACCAGGAGATGGTCAACAACACCAATGAAGACCTGGAGGCCCTGCTGGATACCCGGAACAGACAGTACCTGGCGGGTTATTCAAAGCTATCTTACATGTTCATGCTGAAATCGCTGATAGATCCCAGTTATTTTCGCGTGGAACAGCAAGTCATACGCGGAATGGCCTTCCACTTTGCCAGGGCCATCATTCGCAATGACCCGAATTCCGGACACGTTCCCGGAAGGGTCATCCACCGGTTTTACAATGCAGTGGATATACTTTTTGCTTTGAAGGAAGGAGAACACGCCACGCAGCATGATCATGCCATTGCATACCGGCACCGCAACAGGGATCACTATCCCTATCAGGATTATACCTTCCAGGAGCTGACCGGGCTGATCAACCTGCTATATATCGGGATCGTGCAGGCCAGCCCCATGAATAAAGTCGATTTGAGCCCGCCTTTTTTTACGGATTGGAACCTGGCCTTGCTGCAGTTGACCGGTAGTTCCTTCCTGGCCATCGATGACAGGAAGTTGTTGATCGAACGGCTTAAGAAGAATTTGCCCATTGCCTATTTTCCCGGTGCATATATCATGTATGAGCTGGAATTTTTTGCGCTTCAGTCCATCCGTGCAAGGATGCGTTTGCCACTGGAGGAAATTCTCACCAGGGAAATGTTGCAAAATGAAGCAGTGAGGGTACAGCCCATCTATATTTTTGCACAGGAGAAAAACCTGGGGAAACAACTGAATAAAAAGGAAATCACCGATTATATCCTCCATGGGGTCTCCAAGGAGCTGAAGTTGCTGTATGAATTCAAGCTAATCAGGATCATTCGCACCCAACAAGTTTGTGTGGGCATACACTTTCCCCAGCTGGGTTCAAAGGCCCTGAAGGCGCTGAGGATGATCAGGGATCAGAAAGGATATATACTGACCAACCGCAGCAATGCATCCATGATGACCGATATGGTGGACATGGATCGCTTCCACATTGGGAAGGTGCCCAACGAATTTACGGCCCACATGATGGGCATACCCCTCCAGAGCGGATACATCCAGTTTGTGCCAGCAGGAGTGAGGGCTACGCTTTCGTATCCCGCACCCATACAGACGGCCAAGGATTTTGAGAAAGCCCTGAAAAGCAATCGCTATCTCCGGCTGGTAAAAAAGCTGGGGGAAAGGGAAGTCTTGTCGGTCCTCCGGGACGATGCAGCCCTTCGTGGGAGTCCGGTCAAACATGTGCTTGAACAACTGGAAAAAGGCAACAAACCACAGGGTCAGGTTTCCTATTCCTATCTGTGCGGAACCTATCCCGATGGCCTTCCTTACCATGGAGTGATTGCTGTGCTGAATTATAAAAAAACAGCCTGGGATTTTGCGGCAGTGAGTGCCCAGGGGAGACCCGGAACGGTCTTGCAATTTGTGAAAGGATTCCAAAAACAAACCGGATACAGCGCACAAATTGCCTGGAACGGAGGCTATATTCTGAATTCCGAACTGGTAGGGAAGCTGGGCTTGCCTGAAAGTTACGTGGGATCCCCCTTGGGTTTGCTGATATCTGAGGGCAAAATGATCTCTCCGCCCCTGTTTCATAAACCGGCCTTGCTGGTATATAAGGATGGTTCCATCCGCATCAAGAGGGTCAATGGCAGCCAGGGATTGTCCGTGGTCTGGAAGGATAGGACAATCACATTCCTCAAAGAGGCCCATAACCGTGTGGGATCTCAGGACGGATCGGCCTATTATGACTTACTTTATGACCAGCAGGAAATAGAAGGAAATGGCCGGACCGTGGTCAGGATTTCGGGACATGTGGTCAAGGAGATTGTGGAAACCCGGAAGGGAGAAAAGGTTGCACTGATCCGAAAGAACTTCCAGCGGGAGCAAAGGCAGGGGATATTCTGGAAATCAGCATGGACGGATTCAAGGAGGTTGAACACGCTGTGGAGGCCGGACCTCTCTTATTGTCTGAAGGCCAACCAGCCATAGACATGGAAGCCGAAGGGTGGAAGACGCTCAATTCTATTTGCACACAGGCAGCCAGGCAGGATTATACGGATATGAGAGGACCAAGAATAGCTGTAGGAATCAATGAACGGCAAGAATTGGACGATTTGGGCATCAATGGAAGAATCCGTGAATCGGTGGGGGCAACCCATCATGAAATGGCAGAGATTCTTCAGCAACATGGGATGGAAACCGCCATGGGATTTGATCCCGGGGGAAGCAGCACCCTGGTGGTGGGAGACAAGACCTTGAACATCTCCCCCTACAACAGTGCTTACGAAAAAGATGTATATGCACTGCCGCCCGAGCCCAGGGCTGTATCCAGCGCCATGATTGGATTTATTAAAAGCAACGGCACATAACGCATCGGGCTTATGCGTGGCATATATATACATATTCCCTTCTGCAGGCAGGCATGCAGGTATTGTGATTTCTTCTTCTCTGTAAGTCTTCGCTACATGGACAGCTTCGTGGACTGTCTGGTGCAGGAGATCCGTCAGAAAGGCAGGGCCAGACCCGGTGAGGAGCTGGATACCCTCTACCTGGGGGGTGGAACACCATCTTTGCTTTCGGAGGCTCACCTGGATCGCATTGTAACGGCCCTGTCGGATTATTATTCCTTTCGCAAAGGTGCGGAATGGACCCTTGAATGCAATCCGGATGACCTGGATGGCAAAAAACTGAGCCACTTGAGAAGCATAGGATTTAACCGCCTGAGCATGGGAGTGCAATCATTTCATGAGCAGGATTTGGATCTCTTGCGCAGATCGCACAATGCCAGGCAGGCAGAAGAATCGGTGCAAAACGCGGCAGCCATGGGCTTCGGCAATATGAGCATCGATCTCATCTATGGAATACCCGGACAAAGTAACCCACAGTGGGAGGAAAACATCCAAAAGGCTTTAAAACTTCCGGTCTCACATCTTTCTGCTTACCACCTGAGCTTCGAGCCAGGCACCGTATTTGACCACTGGAGAAAAAAAGGTCGCTTGTTTCCGGTCCACGAAGAAGATAGTGTGTGGCAATATAAGCAACTGAGGAAGAATATGATCCATGCTGGCTTTGAGCACTACGAATTATCCAATTTCGGAAAGGCCGGATTCCGTTCAGCACACAACATGCTCTACTGGTCAGGTGATCCCTACCTGGGTTTCGGACCTTCGGCCCATTCCTTTGATGGAGAAAGCCGGTCCTGGAACCGCTCTTCGCTGAAAGGCTACCTGGAAGGCATGGACAGGGGAGAGGAAATCAGCGAAACAGAACGCCTTAACACGGATGAACGCTACCACGATTATCTGATCACTTCCCTGAGAACCAAATGGGGATGTGATCCCGGAGAGATGGAGAAAGCATACGGCTTGGCATACCGGGAGCATTTTGAAAAAAAGGCACGGCCTTTCCTGGAGGCAGGCTCATTGGTTGAAAGAGAAGGCCGGATGGCCATAGACCCCGACAGCTGGCTCATCGCAGACCACATCCTGAGGGAACTTTTTTTGGATTAAGCGGCCGATAGAGCCAAGCGGATCAACTCTTCCAATTTTTCGCGAAGGGTGTCATAGCTGAAGTATAGCTTCCCCAGCTCAAAATTATGATCGGCCATTTCCCTGGCCAATACGGGATTGTTGATCACCTCTGACATTTCTTTCACCGCCTCGTCTGTCAGTTCCCCGTTCTCAATCATCACGGTACGGAAGCCCTTGCTGCCTATATCGGGCTGGTAAACTGGTTTGTAGTTATTAACAAATATGGGTTTCCTGGCCAAGACCGCCTCCACAAAGGCGTTTCCAAATCCTTCATAAGTGCTGAAATAGGTACAGGCCGTGGCCCTGGCGTAGGCATCGGATAAGGAAAAGCGTACTTCCCCGTTTCCTCCGGAAAGGCCCTTGTTGTGGAACAGGTCATAGGCAAAATTGACCTGCTCGCCCAGTTTCAGCTCATGGATCAGGTTCACCAATTCATTGTAATAGGCGCTTCCGGCATCGTCCGCATAATTCCCGGTTATGATCAGCTTCACCCTCTTATCGTTCAGCTCATGTACCAGCCGGATGGCCGATTCGATCCCTTTTCTTCGCACGATCCGCGTGATCTGAAAAAGAAACAGGTCGTCCTGGTTGAAGCCCATGTGCCTGGCCAGGCTGGCATTCTTTTCATTGGGAAGTCCAAAGGGCTGGTTGAAATCCATCACATTGGGCACGGTCACAGAAGTACGACCGAAACGCTCCAACAGGGTTTCGGCTGCATGGCTGTTGATGACCGCATGAACGGAATTGGGTGCGCGCAGGGGGAACACTTCATCCACAAAATCGTTGATTTCCTTGTGTGGGGAAAGGTATCGCTCCCCCCTTTCCCAGGCAAAATCATGGTCATGGGTAATGGTGGGAAGTCCGGTTTTATGTACAGCCTTATTGATGGCCATGCCCATTTCAAGATGGGAGGGAAGGGAGGAAGCATTTTCCGAGATCAACAGATCGATATTCCTTTCCCCGATCCATTGCATGATCTTTTTATAAATCACCTTGGAATAGAGGTTCAGGTGCTCAATCAACTCCCGGGGATGGGTTTCCGGATAAAAAAAAGCCTTCTTTTGACTCCAGAAACTCTCCGGTGAGAAGAAAGACATTTCAGGAACCAGGGTTTCTGATTCGGGATCCATGGCGCGTTCCTGGTATTGCCCCGACAAAGTAAATACGTGATGCCCCATGGTTTTCAGCACCTCGATCCATTTCTCGGTCTCCAGGGCCACACCGTCGACTCCACCGATCCTGCCGATGATAATACCGATATTCATCAGGGCAAGGGTATTTTAGTTCAGCACAAAGGAGGCAGTGCCGATCATTTTGCTTTCTGCATAGAGCTCCACGGTGTGCTCTCCGGGCACAATCTCTCCATCGTTGGTCCAAAAGATAGAAACGGGAAGGTCCTCGTTCTCGTAGTTAACGACGCGGGAGGCAGAAACGGGTATCTGCTCATCCCCAAAATCCAACATCTCCAACTCAGGAGAACCCAGGACAACCAGGTCGGGACGTATGATCCTCAGTGAGATTTGTTTCTCTCCGGCCGGAGTCACCTGGTTGGCACGCAGCACAAAATCGACGCGTACCTTCTCTGTGCTGCGGATCCTTTGGGTCTCCTTGTCACGTTTGTTCATCAGCACCAGGTCAATTTGCGAAGCCTGAAGGGTGGAGGCCAGGTCCTTGATTTCTTCAAGCTGTATTTTGTCTTGCTCCAGCTGTTCCTTTTCAGAAGCCAGACGACGCTCTGTATTTCTTAACTGTTTGTTTTGCGCCAAAAGCTCCTGGTTCATCAGGTTCAGGGAATCGATCTGAACAATATAACTGCGCAAGACCGAGCGGAGGGTTTCCATTTCTCGGCGGTACATTTTAATTTTGTAAGCATCGTCGGCCTGGATGGCGATCAGCTTGTCGATTTTCTCCTGCTGCTTGGTCATCTCAGCCTGAAGTTCCAGGTTGTTTGTTTCCAGCGTATCATAGCGGAAGTAAATATTGCGCAATTCTCCTTCCAGGGAATCCTTTTCCATGCGGAAAAACTCTGTTTTCTCAGCCAGATCGGCAGAGACCAAGGTTAGGTTTTTCCGGGTATCCAAGAGCAGGTAGACAGCAATACCCAGGATGACCACCAGGAGGCCCAGCACCCCGTATAATACTCCCGTATTGGTTTTATTTTCAGCCATGATATAAGGATAAAATTTTTACAAATATACACATTACTGCTTAGGTTTTGAAGTCACCTCTTCAATGGTAATGATGTTATTTACAATGGCATAAACAGTAAGTCCGGATACAGATTTAATCCCCAGCTTGCTGCTTATGTTTTTTCGGTGTGTCATGACGGTATGGGCCGAGAGGAAGAGTTGATCCGCAATTTGCCGGTTGGTGAGTCCCAGCGAAACCAGCCTTAATATGGTGGTTTCGCGCGGAGAAAGGTCCATGCCCCCGGATTCCTCATTTCTTAAATCACTAACATCCAGCAATCCCTGAATTTTCCCGATGATCTGTTCTCTTTCCTCTCCCAGGTGGATGGAGGCATGGGCCTTGGGGCCGGGATGGTGCGAGGTATGTGTCTCCCGGGGGCCCTCTTTGAGCAAAATGATTTTATCCAGGAGAAGGGGATCCTGGACAAACAGATCGGTCGCAGCTTCAAACGGCTTCTGGCTGATAATGATGAAATCGACCGGTTGTTTGCGCACAAAGGAAAGCAAAGATCCGGTGTGACTGAACTCCTGCAGGATCCTCAGACCCGGGATTTGTTGCAGGAGGGAGACCATGCCCTTGCGGACCAGGTAGGAATCGATGACCAGTATAAAGGCGGCCCTTCTCATCCGGCTGTGGTGGAATTTCTTATTTTTTCTTCCAGTTCAGCCACCCTGGGAACCAGCACCTTATCTTCCATATCGGCATGGTCTATCAAATCCTTTACCAGGGCTGAAAGATCGTTCAGCACCTGGTGGCACAACTGCAGATCCTCGAAGGGAGGCAGGTATTTGATAATCAGGGTGGACAGGTGTTTCAGGCTGGTTTCCAGCCGGTCGTGTCCTTTCTCAAATTCCCGGATGGAGTAGGAACTTAATTTTTGGATAAACTCAGGATCGGGGTGTTCCTGTTCGGACTGCTTTTCCAGTTCCAGAATGTAGGGAAGGATGTGTTGTTCTTCTTCGGAAATATGCACCATAAAATCCTTCTTGTAGTCGTTGAAAAAACCCTTGACCAGGGCTATTTCATTTTCGGAGAGGCTGGACTGGTCCAGAAGGCGCAGAATTTTTTCTTCCACACCCGGAAGGGCAATTTCGTTATAGTATGTATGGGTGGAAGCAAGGTAATTGACTACCGTGCTGAGAGAAAACAGGGAAAGGCCTTCACCGGGAACATACAAGTCATCGAGGTAGGCATTGGCGATCTCAAGGAAAAAATCGGTATTGACCTGGTGTTTTTCACACACCTCTTCCACGCTGAGCTCGCCAAATCCCAGTTTCAGGTTGAACCTCGGAAAAAGGGGCAGCAGCTGCGGGTGATTACTAATCACCTGGTACATAGGTTGTTGCCTGCGTATCATTTCTGTTTGTTTTGTAAGCGAAATTCCTTTTCTGAAATCCCATACTCCTCCTTCTCGGCATTTCCCAGGGGTTCCACATGAACCATCACATCATAGATATTCCTGATGTTCGATCGAATGCTGATCTCCACATTCCTGGCAATCTCGTGGGCCTTCTGCACAGAAAGGTCGGGATCCACCTCGATATCCAGGTTCACCATATAGTAGTGCCCGATTTTGCGGGCGCGCACCCTGTGGGGATGATGGGCCCCTTCGACGGAACGAATGGATTCAAAGAGGCGGGCGTATACTTCGGTATTATCAATGCCGTCCATCAGATCGATATTGGATTTCATAAAGATCCTGAAACCCTCATACATGATAAACACACTGATCAGTAAGGCGATGATCCGGTCTATCAGGGGCTCCTTGAGCACCAGGGTAAAAAGCAGGCTGATCAGCGCACTCAGGGACAGGAGAATATCATTGCGCATGTTCCTGGCATTGGCTATCAACATGCTGCTCTCGACCTTTCTACCGGTTCTGAAAAGAAGGAATGAAAGAAAGGCCTTTCCCAGCATGGAGATCACCGTGACCCAGATGGCGAGCATGCCTGGCAAAGCGAGCCCGGTACCGTTGATCAGGATTCGCACGGTGGAGTAGGCCAACTGGGCACCGGCGAAAAAAATCACAAAGGAAAGCACCTTTGTGGCTACAGTATCGGCTTTCTTATACCCATAAGGAAATTTTACATTGGGGGGTTTGGATATGATCCGGGCAGCCAGCAGCACCACCAATGATGATGCAATGTCCGAAACAGAATCGATGCCATCGGCGATCACCACGTAAGAGCCCGAAACAAAGCCGGCGGCCAGTTTCAGGAAAGCCAGCAAGCCATTGCCAAGAATGGCCCACCAGGAGGCCCGGATGATTTTTTGTTCCCTTGTCATGAAACGGATTTCTTATGAATTAGACTGGGAGCATGGTCCGCAAGATATTCGAACTGCAGGGTGACATGGTTAACGCTGAAGCTTTTCTTTAACAACAGCTCTATATCCTTCTGGATAATCTTCACCTCGCTCAGGGCCAGGTCGCTGTTCAATTCTATATGGGCTTCCAAGTGTATCTCCCGGTCGGTGAGCATCCAGGCATGTATGTGGTGGATGTTGAGCACCTGGGGGATTTGTTCCACCCGGTTTTTGATGGCAGGCAGGTCGAGGTGGTCCGGGGCAGACTGCATCAGGATGTTTACCGACTCCTGCAGGATGATGAATCCGGAACGGATGATGTATAGAGAAATAAATGCGGTAATAAGCGGATCTACCCAGTAGATTTCAAAAAGGGCAATCGTCACCCCCCCGATAATCACCACCACCGAGGAGAGGCTGTCGCCAATCAGGTGGATGTAAGCTGCTTTTACATTGATGCTTTTGCCCGCATCACGTTTCAGCAAAATGAGGGCATATACATTGGCCAGCAAACCTATCATAGCCACCACCAGCATGATCTTGGAATCAATGGGTTCTGGTTCGTTCCAACGTTGCCAGGCCTCTTTTAGCAGGAACACACTGATAACTATCAGAATCACTGCATTGGTGAGGGCGGCCAGGATCTCGATGCGCTTATAACCAAACGTTCGCTTTGGATTGGCTTCACGTTTCCCGATCAGGGTGGCCATGTAGGCGATGAAGGTGGAAAAGGCATCACTGAGGTTGTGCAGGGCATCAGAGAAAAGGGCCAGACTTCCCGAAAGAATCCCTCCGGCCAGTTCCACCAGGGCAATGACCGTATTCAGGAAAGTGGCTACCAGCAGGTTCTTTTCATTGACCGGATGCCTGTGCCTGTGTTTGTGCTTATGTTTTGATGCGGACATTTAAATAAATAGCAATAAGCTCAGGGCCATGACGGCCATTCCGGCCACAAACCCATATACAGAATGGTGATGCAGTCCGTATTCTCTGGCAGTGGGAAGCAGCTCGTCAATGGAGATGAATACCATGATCCCTCCCACAGCAGCAAAAATGTATCCAAACAGATTGTCATTGAGGAATGGCATCAGGATGAACCAGGCCAGAAGCGCTCCTACAGGCTCAGCCAGTCCGGACAGAAAACTTAGATAGAATCCCTTCTTTTTGCTCCCCGTTCCATAGGAGATGGGGACAGAAACAGCAATTCCTTCCGGGATATTATGAATGGCGATGGCCACGGCAATGGGGATGGCGATGGTGGTATCGGAGAGTCCGGCCATGAAAGTGGCAATGCCCTCCGGGAAATTATGGATCCCAATGGCCAGGGCAGTAAACATACCCATTCTTACCAGCCGGGGGTCCTTTTGCCCATTCCGTGCCATATCTTCCACCCGCTTGATTTCATGCGGGTTTTCCTGGGAGGGAATCAGTCGGTCGATCAAGGCAATGACCGCGATTCCCACAAAAAAAGCAAGCACACTGAACCATGCGGCTTTATTCTCCCCGAGTCCGGGAACCAAAGCCAGCCGGGCCT
>CBDTYO010000042.1:0-15207 GCA_965364615.1 uncultured Bacteroidia bacterium | reverse complement strand
ATACCATTACCGGCTACGGCAAGCCGGAATACCCCGAATTCAAGGGCTATCACGCCAACCTGTACTGGGCGGTGTTTAAAGATCGCCAGGACCACCAATTCAGGGTGTTCAGCCACACCGAGGATCTCTTCCTCAGGCTCTTCAGCCCCCAGGAGGCCCCTGATCCTGCCGGAACTGCCCTTCAGCATCCCGCAGGGGATATTTCTTTCATGCTGGGCATTCCGGCCATTGGGACCAAATTCAAGGAGGCCGGGGCACTGGGACCCCAATCCAAACCCTACCATTACGAGCCGCGGAGGGTGGCGGATGCTGCCCTGCAAATAGAACTTACTTTTGACTTTAGATAGACATACAGCCATGAAAATCCAAGCTTTTATTTTTCTCCTCCTCTTATCCGGATACGGAATGATCTCCTGCACCAACGAAACCCCATCCAAGCCCAATGTGGTCATCATATTCCTGGACGATTCAGGATGGGCCGATTTTGAGCCCTTCGGGGAAGTGGTGCTGGAAACGCCCAACGTGAAACAACTGGCTGCCGAAGGAACAGCCTTTCACAACTTTTATGTGCCGCAGGCCATTTGTTCTGCCTCCAGATCTGCCTTATTGACTGGCTGTTATCCAGGCCGGACCAAGGTCTTTGGAGCCCATGGTCCCAATGCCTGGGGTCTCGACACCGCCTTTGCCACCATGGGAGAAGTATTCCATCAGGCAGGGTATGCCACAGCCGCCTTTGGGAAATGGCATTGCGGGGACCAGCCTGAGACCCGGTCCCATGCCCGCGGATTCGAAGAAACCTGTGGTCTGATGTATTCCAACGACATGTGGAAATACCATCCGGAGTCCCCTGAGTATTGGGGACAATGGCCCCTGAGGTATTGGGAGAACGGACAGGTGACCATTGAGGAAGTGACCCCGGCCGATCAGAAAAACCTGACCCGGTGGTACACCGAGCATGCCGTAGATTTCATCGATCGCCACCAGGATGAACCTTTTCTGGTGTATCTGCCCCATAACATGCCCCACGTGCCTTTGTACTGCAGCCCGGAATTTGAAGGAAAATCGGGACAAGGACTGTACTGGGACGTGATGCTGGAGATAGACTGGAGCGTGGGCCAGATCAACCAGGCGCTGAAAGAAAGGGGACTTGACAAGAAGACCATCGTGATCCTGACCTCCGACAACGGCCCCTGGATTTCCTATGGAGATCATGCCGGGATCACTCCCTACCGCGAAGCCAAGGGGACCAGCTTTGACGGCGGGGTGCGCTCTGCCTGCCTCATGAAGTATCCTCCCGGAATTGAAGCCGGTGGACTTTCAGAAAAGGCTCTGGGCACGGTGGATCTGCTTCCCACCCTCTGCCACCTGGCGGGAATCCCCTTGCCCGGAAATGAGGTTGACGGAGAGAATGTATGGGAGCTCATCATCGGCAGTGAGGGAGCTGAGAATCCCCATGAATACTATGCATTCTCCAACGGCAATCGTTTTGAAGGAGTCCTGAGCGGGGATGGAAAGTGGAAGCTGCACCTGCCCCATGCTTACAGGACGCTCGATTCGGCAGGCACAGGAGGAATGGCGGGAAAATACGTCCAGGCACGGATCGATACGGCCCTGTTTGATATGGTGAACGATCCTTACGAAAGCACCAATGTGCTGTACGAACATCCTGAGGTGGCTGAGGAGCTCATCAGGATGGCTGAAGCCCACAAAGAGAGGTTTTACACCCCTTAGAACGATCAGGCCTCAGGCCAGATGTACGTGGTTGTGCCATCCGTCCAGGTAGGCCGGCCGCATCCAGGGCAGGTCTTTGCCCCGGTAGAAAGGCTGAAGGGCCATCCTGAGTTCCTCCATTTTTGAATCCTCCAGGGGTGTGAAATCCCTCAGGATCTCCAGGTTCGAGTTCAGGACCTCCATGCTGTCCATTCCAATGTTGGCCATGTGAAAATCTTCCAGGCTCAGTGCATATTTCACCAGGTCGGAAGCATCCAGACCGCTCACGGTTTCCCGGGGTCGTATGACTTTCATGGCCACCACGCCCATTCCCTTGTTCATGGCCAGAGGGGCAGGCAGTTCCTCAAATTTTTGCGTTCCGTCGGTACTCTGGTGATTCAATGCCATCATCATCACGTCGCAATCGTAGAGCTCCACTGCCCGCTTCATGCCTTCCGCAGAAGCGTGGCCGGTGAACCCGATGTTGCGGACCACTCCTTCACTTTTCAGTTGGTGCAATACCTCAAGCACCTTGCCTTTTTCACCCAGCAACTCGGCATCCTCCACCGACGACACCGCATGCATATGCAACAGGTCGATGTAATCGGTCTGCAGGCGTTTCAAGCTTTGTTCCACGCTTTTCATGGCCTGGTCAGCATCCCTGTCACCTGTTTTGGTTACCAGGAATACCTGCTCCCTGCGTTCTTTCAGCAACATGCCCACACGTTCTTCACTGGATATCTGTTCATTTCCATAGCTGGCTGCCGTATCCCAGTAATAGAGGCCCTGGTTAAAGGCCGATTCCAGTATCTCCAGGGCTTGGTCGGTGTTTTGCACGGACATCCAGCGACTGCCGCATCCAAAGCCAAGGATGGGGACCGTGGCCCCTGTTTTGCCCAGTTTGACCGTGGGCAGTCCTTTGGCATCGTAAGGGGAACTTCCTGTACATCCGGTCACCGGAACCAGTGCCATGGTGGCAGTGGCTGCTGCGGTGGTCTGGACAAATTCTCTTCGGGTAATCTTCTTTTTCATGGGATGGTATTAGTGAGTAATTTTGGCTTGTTTTGGTCGAACAAGATATGCATATACCTCGATCCAGTCAAGTCGTGAGCATGCATTGCTTTTTCCTCCGGGCATCAGGTCCGTAAATCCCACTTCCACCACCTTGCTCAGATCAGGTTTTTCCACCCGCTTCGTTTCTGTGACGGCATCCATATCCAGTTCGTACCAAATCAAATCGGGGATGTTAAACTCCGTGATCCTCCAGTCAGCTGAAGGCCCGTCACCCTGCCTGCTCACCAACCAGTTGCCGTCCTCCAGCTTAAGTACAACATGAAGTTCCCGGAATCCTGATTGTTTGCTCCTCCAGCGGATTTTTGAAGGCCCGGTCAGGTTCATGGAAAGCCCGCTGTACCGCAGGCTCACCGCCCAATTGCCGGTGCAGAGGCCCGACCAGACATAGTAAGGATCGTCAGGGGGCGTAGCGTGATGACTCTTTTTCAGGCTGTCCTGTCCTGGGCCATGCAGCGACAGGATCAAATCCGGATGGTTTAGGTGCCCCTGGTGCAAAGGGATTTCTGCGGGTGTTTCTTTCCAGTCTTCCCGGAAGAAAAGTCCCGGACGATACCCTTCATCCTGGGCATAGCCGGTGGCCCGTACCCACAGAATACCGGCCAGAAGCACCATCAATCGCAGGGTTGAAAGCATATTCATCTTCATTTGAGTTATTATATAAGCGCTTCAGGCACAGCTACATGGTACATGATCCCCAAGGTATTTGCCCTGTAGAACTCCATTAGCTTATTGTCCCTGAAGGAAAAGAAAGAAGGGATGACAATGCTTCGGCCAAAGGCCTCTGCCAGCGTGGGAATGCTCTTTTCCCGTTGCCAGTCCAGGATGGATCTGACGGCATCCTTTTTGATCCTTTTCCGGACACTCTCCTTCACTTCCCTGGATTCTCCAAAATGATCTTCCAGCTCATGGCGAAGGGCTTCCAGGGCCTCCTTTTCCCCTACCATATGGCTCTCATGGTCCTCGGTCCCGAAGTGAAGGTTCAGGTCCAGTTCTTTGACCCCATAGGTATTCTGAAGGATGCGAAAGAACAGGCCCAGCTCCTTTTCGGCCGGAATTTCCAGCAGGGGGGCCGTGAACTGGAAGGAAAGCACAAAAGCCAGGTACTGTTCTGCGTCAAGCTCGCCGTGTTTGGCTTCCAGCAGTCCTGTGTTCAGATAATGCAGGAATTTCCTGATAAAGGAGGCTTTTTTTGTGGGTGAAAAGTAATGTTCCAGGGGTGGTTTCCCTCCAGGAGCGTTTTCGCAGGCCTGCACCACCTCATCGATGGAGACCGTTTGCATTCTTTGCTCTGGCCGCTGTTCAGGTTGTATGGAGAAGCGCATAGGAAGCCCGGGTTGGTTCCTCTAAAATAGCGTTTTTTTTTACAGCATTCTCTACCCCTGGTCCTGCAAGGGAGCCATTTTTCTATTCCTGTGCGATTTGAATCTACTTAAACAGGTACAACAAAACCCACCAGAAAAGACGGCCATTGCCCGGACCAATGGGGCTGTTTATCAATGGAACCCAGCAGTTAATGTAAAGATGAATGTATAAATGGGAGAATGTATTGACCTGACCCAAATAATCAAGTAACTTCTGGAAGTCTATCTAACGCATCCGTTTTCCGGGTCTCAAATCCACGCTTATGAAAAAATATATACAATTCAGGTTCCTTGTCCGGTTTTTTTTGGCCGTTGTCTTTCTCTTTGCCTCAGGTCACATTGTGTCTCTCTATGCCCAGCCATGGTCCGTCCAGGGCAGTGATATTGAAGGACAGGAAGCTGGCGATCAGATGGGCTCCGCCCTGGATATCAACGGGGATGGAAGTATTTTCGTGTCCAGTTCACCCAACCATGACGGTCCTTTTCTTGCAGATGATGGCAAAGGGCAGGTGAGGGTATTTGCCTTTGACGGAATTCATTGGAATCAGCTGGGAGGAAGCATCTACGGGTCCAGCAACCAGGATCACCTGGGGACCTCTGTAAGCATCAGTGAAAATGGCAATTTCATGGCCATCGGGTCTGCCTATGTGGACGGTGCATCGGGGACAACAACGGATGCCGGCCAGGTAAGGTTTTTCCAGCGCATAGCCGGTTTCTGGGCGCCACTTGCCACCTTGAACGGGACAGCTGCCGGAGATCGATTCGGTCAGTCGGTGAGTCTAAGCGCCGACGGTCTCAGCCTGGCGGTGGGAGCAGATGGCCATGATGCAGGGGGAGCAGATGCCGGACAAACCACCATCTATACGCTCATCGGTACGAATTTGATCCAGCAGGGCAATGCCATCAACGGAACTGCTGCAGGTGATCTTTCAGGTAGTGCAGTAAGCCTCAGTGAAAATGGCATGGTGGTGGCCATAGGTTCCTATGCAGCCGAGAATTCAAGCTTTGATGAGGTGGGGCATGTGCGTGTGTTTGCCTGGAACGGCTCATCCTGGGTGCAGCGCGGAAACGCCCTCGAGGGGGATGATGTGAATGACAACTTCGGAGTTTCTGTGAGCCTGAACGCGGATGGCAGCACCCTGGCTGCAGGATCGAGCACCCATGGAAACGGAAGTACCGATTACGGCCTGGTAAGGACCTACCTCTGGAGTGGTTCGGCCTGGACCCAGAGGGGAAGCGATATCGTAGGTGGCACGGGTGAACATGCGGGAGCCTCCGTGGGGCTGGATTCTGATGGAAATACCATGATAGTGGGGGCCATGGGGAATGGTTCCACCGCCGGGCGGATGCGTTTGTATGAATGGGTCTCCACGGATTGGGTGCAGCAAGGAACAGACCTGCTGGGCAAAACTGGCTTCGACGGTTTTGGACATGCCGCAGGCATCAGCGGGGACGGCACCATTTTTGGCGGCGGATCAAACCAGGACAGGGGGTATGTGCGTGTATACGGCCCCTGCGAAAACATGGGTATTGATACCGTGGAAGCCTGCGATTCCTATACCTGGATTGACGGGGTGACCTATACGGAAAGCAATAATACGGCTACCTGGACCCTTACCAATGCGGCAGGATGTGACAGTGTGGTTACTTTGAACCTGACGATTTTGGAATCAAATACCGGAATCGATGAGATTTCGGCCTGCGTTTCCTATACCTGGATTGACGGGGTGACCTATACGGAAAGCAATAATACCGCTACCTGGACCCTGACCAATGCAGCAGGATGCGACAGCGTGGTGACCCTCGATCTGACCATTTCTCAACCCAATACGGGGATCGATGTGGTAGAGGCGTGCGATTCCTTTACCTGGATCGACGGGGTGAACTATACGGAAGACAATAATACGGCCACCTGGACCCTGACCAATGCCGCCGGTTGCGATAGTGTGGTCACCCTGAACCTGACCATCCTGGAATCAAGCTCGGGAGTGGATGTGATCACCGCTTGCGATTCCTATACCTGGATCGACGGGGTGACCTATACCAGCAGCAACAATACGGCCACCCATACCCTGACCAATGCCGCGGGATGCGATAGTGTGGTCACCCTGGACCTGACCATCCTGGAATCGACCACCGGAGTGGATGTGGCGACCGCTTGTGATTCCTATACCTGGATTGACGGGGTGACCTACACCGCCAGCAACAATACCGCGACCTGGACCCTGACCAATGCGGTGGGATGCGACAGTGTGGTGACCCTGGACCTGACCATCCTGGAGTCCACCACCGGAGTGGATGTGGTGGAAGCGTGTGATTCCTATACCTGGATCGACGGGGTGACCTATACGGAAAGCAATAATACTGCGACCTGGACTCTGACCAATGCTGCGGGATGCGACAGCGTGGTGACCCTCAACCTGACCATCCTGGAGTCCAATGCGGGCACGGATGTGATACAATCCTGTATTCCCTATACCTGGATCGACGGGGTGACCTATGCGGCAGATAACAATACGGCCACCTGGACCCTGACCAATGCGGCAGGATGTGACAGCGTGGTGACCCTCAATCTGACCATTGTGGATGAATACGCCACCACCGATGTGATAAACGCCTGTGAATCCTATACCTGGATTGACGGAATCACTTACACCGAAAGCAACAATACAGCCACGGTTACCCTCGCCAGTACGGCGGGATGTGACAGCGTGGTGACCCTGGACCTGACCATCTCACAGCCCAATACAGGGACCCATGTGGTGACAGCCTGCGATTCCTATACCTGGATAGATGGCATAACCTACACGGCAGACAACAATTCAGCTACCTGGACCCTGACCAATGCGGCAGGATGCGATAGCGTGGTGACCCTGGACCTGACCATTCTGGCCTCCACTGCAGGTACGGATGTGGTGACAGCCTGCGATTCCCTGATCTGGATCGATGGAGTGACCTATAAGGCCAGCAACAACACAGCCACCCATGTGCTGACCAATGCGGCAGGCTGCGACAGTGTGGTTACCCTGGACCTGACCATCCTTGCCAGCACGGCATCCAGCGCGGATGTATCCATTGCGGAGAGCTATACCTCACCCAGTGGCAAAGTGTGGACCGAATCGGGTATTTACCACGATACCATCGCCAATGCAGTGGGATGTGACAGTGTGATCACCTTCAACCTGACCATCATTCCTGTGGGATTGGAGGATGATTACCGAAACCAGGATCTGCATTATTACCCCAACCCGGTGGACCAGGAACTGGTCATTGAGTTTACCCGGGAGTTTGACGGGATCATAGAGCTACTGGATATGAGCGGTAGGGTGCTGTTGCAGGAGAGGCGCAGCAACAGCCTGAGGACCACCCTGAATACTTCGGGACTGACACCGGGCAGTTATGTGGTGAAAATGACAGGGGCCCGGGATGTCTACCTGCTGAGGATCATTAAATACTAGATCTTAAGCTTGATCCGCATCTTCCCCAGGAGTCCGGTGAGCTGAATGATCAGGATGGCAAAGAGGATGGATTTCAGGATCCCTGCCCCTCCTGTGGTCCATGTTTCCGGGAGGGTAAGCCCTGAAAGTGCCCGGAAGGCATATACAAAGTAAGGGATGAGGTAGCAGGTCAGGGTCATGGAACCGGCCGGTTCGATAAGGCCAGCCCAACGGTGCCACCCTCGCCTGTCGGCCAGCAGGTGCATGCCAGCAAACCCCAAGGCCGTAATGCCTGCACAGATGGCCGTCCAGGAAGGAGTGGCCAGGATCTTGGAAATGCCCCAAACAGGCCTGCTCAGGTAGCCAAAAGCCATCAGAATGGCGGCAAAGACCACCAGAAAAGGGACAAGGAGCGATCCTTTGTCCAGTTTCTGTAGGTGGATCATGACCACTGTGACCCATACGCCACAAAGCACCAGGGCATGGTTTGAAGCGCTTACCACCAGTTTGACGCTGAATGGCAAAGGGGTCTTGAATTCGTTGATATTTAAGAGGAAAAGGATCAAGAGGACCAGACCGACCCAGGCGGGTTTGTCCCCCAGCCATAGATAGACCAGGGCACTGAGCAGGTAACCCCATCCAATGAGTCCCAGGATCCCCCACCAGTGAAAGCGCATCCAGTGGTAGTCCCCCTGTCCGGCCCCTCTATAAAACACGGCCAGGAAGATCAGCAGGGCCCATCCCAGTCCTTTCAGGAACCATGGGGGCAACTTCCCGAAAACCGGTCCCCGGTAAAGGTTCCATATGAGGAAGAAAGCCAGGGTCATGAGGATTTGCCACAGATAGCGGCTAAAAAGAAGTTTGTCCGGGTCAATGTTTTCCAGGTTGACCATATATACACCCATGATCAGCAAGGCCAGTGAGCGTTCCACAATGTGTCTGAATACCTGATATTTGCTATCCCCCCTTTTAAGGCGGGCCCGAATGGCGTGGGGAATGGAAAGACCCACAATAAACAGAAAAGCCGGGAACACCACATCGGCCAGCCCCATTCCGTCCTCGTGGGCTGCTTTGTGTTCAAGCCATGCCGGGACATTGGTCAGGGACCAGAGATCGTTCACAAAAATCATCAGGAACATGGTTAGCGCCCTGAGAATATCGATGGACTTTAGTCGGGTGGAGCTCATTGATCGGTCAGCGGAGGAATTTTTCCCTTTGTTGCAGATTGAGCAAACCCAGCAGCAAAAATACCAGGCTGGATATTCCCAGGATGAGCCGGTTCTGCCGGATGATTTCACGCCACACGATGTCGTTCAAATCACGCGGGGTCTGGAAGGGATTGAGGAACATATTCCATTTGGATTCGTCCAATTCGTCGGACAGGATCAGAAAGAAGAGCCCCAGGATGACCATGATCACTGCGGTGGCGTTCCCGTTCTTGACCAGTGTGGAAAGGCAGAAGCCCAGGGAGGAGACAAACACCACCAGTACCATCAGGTGCAGGATCACGGGCATGACGGGGTACGATACCAGGGCATACCAGGCCAGGCCTGCCAAAGGGAAGAGCAGCAAGAATACCAGCACGAGGATCATCAGGTACCGGACCAGCCATACCTTGTAGCGATAGTCGGGTATTCCGAAAATGATTTCAAGTGTTCTGGCATCGGCATCGTTCTGAATCCCGAACACCGAAGGAAAGAAAACCAGCAGGATGGCCGGAAATGCCAGCAAACCATAGACATGTTCTATACGCATCTCGCTGTTATCCAGTGCCATGATGGTTCCGAATACGAGGAAGAAAATGAAGGCTGCCAGGATGAAATAAATGAATTTACCCCCAAAAATGATTCTCATGTTGTACCTGGCCAGGCTGTAAGTGTTTTTCAATATGGAACTCGAGTGGGACATTTGTCTATTTCTTCTTGTTATTTTTGTTCGAACGCAGCAGCCACAGGTAGGCATCTTCCAGCAGCGGAGCTTCTGCCACGGCATCTTCAAAGGGCTTTTCAGCTGAGATGCATCTGAAACGGATCTGCTCCCCGTCCCGCATATGATGCACCACCTGCAGCTCTTTGGTGGCCGTTTCGAATTGCTCTGCAGGCAGGCTGGTCTTCCACACCCTTCCCCGGGCAATATGGGTCATTTCTGCGGGGGTACCGTTGAACAGTACCTCTCCCCTGTTGATCACCGCCATGGTATTGCACGAGCTGGAAATATCCTCTATGATATGGGTGGAGAAAATCACCACCCGGCTCGCACTTAGTTCCACCAGGAGATTCCGGAAGCGGATGCGTTCCCTGGGATCCAATCCGGCCGTGGGCTCATCCACCACCAGGATGCGGGGCAGGTGCAAAAGTACCTGGGCAATCCCTATTCTTTGTTTCATGCCCCCTGAATAAGCTCCGATCTTTTTATGACGCTGGTCCCACATATGGACCGATTCAAGTACTTCCCTGATGCGGGCGGACCGGGCCTGGCTGTTGGTAATTCCTTTCAGGATCGCCTGGTAATCCAGGTAGGCATAGGAGGACATATTCTCATACATCCCAAACTCCTGGGGAAGGTAGCCAATGAGACCCTGGAGCTCTTCGCGTTTTTCCTGGGTATCAATGCCGTTGATCCATATTTTCCCATAACTCTGTTCCAGGATCCCGCAAATGATGCGGATCATGGTGGATTTACCCGCCCCATTGGGCCCCAGCAACCCGAACATGCCCGTGCCAATTTCCAGGCTGACCCCCTTGAGTGCCTTGAACTGTTCCTTTTCCTTTCCTACCAGGGGAAGAACGGAGACAAACCAATAGAACCACCGTAGCCTGGAACGAACCTGTTTCAGTTCAAATCCTGGCTGTTTGATCCTGGCGGACACCCTGCCGATAAGCACTGCCAGGTACCAGGCCACACCGGCCATCAGGGTAAGTGACAGGTGATCCCAGCGGGACTGGAATATGACCAGCACCGCCAATGGAGCCAGGTAACGGAAAAACAAGGTGAAAAACCGAAGGAGTGAATTCCGGGTCACCAGGCTGAATTCCCTCAGAATGGCCAGGAGATAATAATAGACCACGGCCGAAGAGAAGAGTTGCCAGAATCCGCCTACCAGGTAGAACCAGGCGAAATATACCAGGAATCCCAGCAGGGGAATCTGCCAGATCAGTGATTCCAGCCTGGGTTTTAAGGCCTGGGCGCTTTGTTTTGCCAAGGCTGCCATTCTTCTCCCTGCCTTGAAGTCCCTGCTAGCTTTAGAATCCCTTCCATAGATCTTTACCAGGTTGGAAACCTGGATCCGTATGGGAGTGTCTTCCTGGATGATCCTTACAGTGGCCTTGCGCAGGCTGCTGGATATAAACCACCAGGCAATGGGGATGCCCACCACCACCAGCAAGGTGCCTGCCATCTTCCACACAAAGGTCTGTACATATAAATAGACCAGGGCCATTCCACCCAAAACCAGCAGAAGGAGCATGATCTTGATCACCGGGCCCAGGCTCCGGATCCATGCAAGTGCCTGTTCAATCCCGTTATAGAGCATGGGGATATAGACCAGGGTCAGCAGGGTACTCAGGCTGAGTCCCCCGATGACGGTAATGGCAAACGGCGGTCCGATGGCTTCCACATATTCGGCATTGCCCAGTGCCAGGGGGATCATGGCCGCACAGGTAGTCACAGCCGTAATCAGGATGGGTCGGACCCGGGAGAGTCCGGCTTCCAGGATGGCCCGGGTTTTCCGGTATCCCCTTCTTCGCAATTCATTGATGAAATCAATCAGGATGATCCCGTTGTTGACCACTACTCCCAGCAATATCAGGAATCCCATGATGGTATTGGCATTGAATAGTGATTCCCCGGTGACCGTCAGCAGAAAAAAGGAGCCAATGGCAGCCAGGGGGATGGAAAACAGCAACACAAATGGAGTCACAAATGATTCGAATATGGCTGCCAGGATCATGTAAACCAGGATCATGGCGATCAGGAACATGTATTTGAACTCATCCAGTCCGGAATCTTCCTGCACCAATTCCACGGCCACACCGGCAGGAATGTTGGCGCTTTGTATCAGGTCTTCGATCTCGCTGCGTGCATAGTCAAGCAATTCATTGGAGTCGTATACATCCTCGTTGTACTGGTATCGCAGTTCCACCTGTTTCTCCTGGTTGACCCTGGATATATCCCGCAATCCACTGGCAAAGTATATTTCTGAAATCTGCTGAAGTTCGAACAGGGACTCATCATCGCTGTCGGGTATATTCAAGGTTTCCAGATCCCTGAGTCTTTTGTCCTGATCTTCTTCTTCCTCGGTATCGTCGTATTTGATGATGATTTCGTGATCAGGGGATTGAAATCAAGATGCACCTCCGGCTGGTTTTCCCGGACAGAAACCCTGGCAGAACTGATATTATCCAGCTCATCCAGGTAAGACTGCAGATCCTCGGCCACCTCCACCATCAGCCTGAAATCCTGTCCTTTCAATACAATATATTCTTCATCCTCCCCAATGCCCAGCAACTGCTGGAAACCCGATTCACCCCCTCCACCCCCACTGTTGCCGGCTCGCATCCCTCCCACTCCCGTGGAAGCGGTCAGGCTGATGTCTGAGGCAGGCATGTCCTTTACCTTTTCATAGGCCTCGGATTGTATCTGTCCGAAGGACCGGTTGTTCATCTTGCGATAGTCTTCTTTGAGCAACACGGTCACCGTGGCTTCTTCTTCTTCAATACGTGATATTACTTCCTCCCTTTCTTCAATGGTCAGCAAGGCTTCCTCCATGCCGGCCACCAGCTGATCGGTGGTTTCCAGCGTGGTACCGGTGGGCATGGTCACATAGAGGGTGATCTGGTTGGTCTCCAGCTCCTCCAGCTGATTCACCGAGACAGACAGGGTGGTCAGGATGGTGGCAAAGAAAAGGATCAGCACGCCCACGATGGTCGGCGCCGGATTTCTGAGTGCGGTTTTCAACAGCGAAAGATAGGTCCTGACCAGCCGGTGATTGATGGATACCTCCTGGTAGACTTCCCTGCGTTCTTTCCTCCGGTGGCCGCGTGAAATAATCGCATGGACCGCCATGGGGATCAGCAGGAGGGAAACCACCAGGGAAACCACCAGGGTGGAAATTATGGAAACTCCGATGTGCCTGGCCAGGAGCCTGATCAGAAATTCAGAGGAAAATACGAAGGGAATGAATACGGCCACGGTGGTACCGGTAGCGGCTACCACCGACCTCCAAACTTCTCCGGTGCCTTTGATAACCGATTCTACGGGAGAATGTCCCAGGGTCCGGAGCCTGTAAATATTTTCAAGCACCACCACCGAGGTATCCAGCAACATGCCTACGGCCAGGGCAATTCCGATCAGGGTCAGGCTATTGATGGAGATGTCAAATCCAAAGAAGAAGTTGAAGGCAGTGAATATGGAGATGGGCATGGCCAGTGCCACCAGGATCACGAGCCTCACATTGCGGAGAAAGACCCACAAGACGAAAATGGCCAGCAAAGCCCCGGTGATTGCCAGACGGATGATCTGATCAATGTTGTCCTCCATCAGCTCGGCGCTGTTCTCCTGAATGCTTACTTCTATATCGAAGGGGGCTCCTTCGCGGTTCAGCAGGGCCAGTTGCTCCTCCACCTTGTGGGAAAGTTCAATGATGTTGGCCTGGGCATCATGTACCACTTCCAGGGAAACCGCATCCAGGCCGTTGATCCGGCTGATGGTCTCTTCTTCCTTCTCACCATAATATACTGTGGCGATGTCTTTCAGCCTGACCGGTTGGCTCCCCCTGCCCACCACCAGGTCCTCGATCTGGGAAATGGTTTCGTACTCCGCATCCAGGTAAATAAAATAGCGGCTTCCCTCCTCCTTCACCACTCCCCCGTACTGGCGCAGGTTCATGTTGGAAGAGAGAATGCTCCGGACCCTGGTGGGGGCTATGTTGTAGGCTTCGCAGGCAGACCGGTCCAGGATGATATCCACAGACTTCTGCCTGCCTCCATACACATTGACTGCGGCCACCCCTTCAATATTCTCAAGACCGGGAGTGATGTTCTGGTCCACATAATTCCGCACCCGGTCCACGCCGCCGGAGCCGCGGGCCTGCAAACTCATGAGGACATTGCCGGCGTCTTCCAGGTCAATCTTCACCACCTGCAGGTTAAATTCCGGGGGAAGGTCCCCCCTGAGGGCAGTGATCTGTTCATCCAGTTTCAGGTAGGCATATTTCAGGTCGGTCCTTTGCTCGTAAGATACCAGGACCGATCCCATGCGTCTTCCCGCACTGGATTCAATTTTCTCTATGTTCTCCAGGCCCGCAATGACACTTTCCACCGGGATGATGGCCTCCTGCTCCATATACTCCGGCGTACACTCAATCATGGAGCTTACCTGGATGTAGAGCATGGGCAGTTCCGCGTTGGGGAAAATCTCCATCTTCAACTGCTTCCAGGAAACATATCCCAGCATGCTGGCTGCCAGAAACAGCATGGAAATCAGCAGCCTGCGTTGTATGAGAAAATGCTTATTCACCTTTTCCTCCCAATTTTCCAAAGGACATGTAGATGCAGGGGATCACCACCAGGGTAAGCAGGGTCGAAGTCACCAGTCCCCCGATCACCGCCCATGCCATGGGGGATCGCAGTGAGGCACTCTCACCGAATCCCAGGGTCAGGGGGAACAATGCCAAAATGGTGGTCAGGGAGGTCATCACGATGGGTCTGATCCTGCGCTGACCGGCCTGGACAATGGCTTCCTTCAGTTTCATTCCCTCCCTTCTGAATTGGTTAATGGCATCCACCAGGATGATGGAATCGTTCACGGCGATGCCCACCAGCAGGATGATCCCGATGATGGCCATGACATTCAGGGCTGAGCCCTGGAACCAGAATACCGTCACCGCTCCGACCACTGCCAGGGGGACAGGCAAGAGGATGGTGAAGGGGTGCACCAGGCTCTCAAACTGGGCAGCCATCACCATGTAGACCAGGATCAGGGACAGCAGCAGCGCGAATCCCATGCTCCCCATGTCTTCCGTTCTCATGGCCTCTTCCCCGGTAATCTGATAAGAATACTCCGGGGGGAAAGTCACCCCGCTGAGTTTTTCGTCAATGGCCAGTGCCACCTTATCCAGGGGCAGATCGGGATCCAGGTCTGCCGTGATTTCGACAATGCGTTTCTGGTTGTTGTGCAGGATCTCCCTGGGAGAGTTCCCCACCCGGATTTCGGCTACCTCCCTGAGCAGTATATCCGTATTGTTCACCTTCACCGTCAGCGATTCCAGTTCTTTCAGGGTGATCTCATCCATTTTTACCGTGATATCGGTCAATTCCCCCTTCACTTCCATTTGTCCCCCTTCTGTTCCCTGAAGTTTTTCACTGACGCGGCTGATGATGGTGTTTACATCCACATTCATCAATCCGGCGCGGTAACGGTCAATGGCAATCACCACCTCAGGGGCTCCTCCTTCCACCGATGAGGTGATGTTCCGGATCCCCGGGATCATTTGAATTTGCTGCATATTCAATGGTTTCCTGTGTGTGATGGCCGCGGTTCAAATGCTCGGCCGGAATAACCCGCTCGGTCAAATCATAGACCTTGGTAAACCCATCACGGCGGACAACGGAAAGCTGTCCCGAACG
>CBDTYO010000041.1:0-15259 GCA_965364615.1 uncultured Bacteroidia bacterium | reverse complement strand
CCTGCTGGCAGCTTTCAGTCAGATTACGGGCATCAATACCGTGATAGATTATGCTCCCAAAATCCTGATGACAGCCGGACTGGAAATCAAGAATGCCCTGCTGCAAACCTCGTTGATCGGCCTGGTGAATTTCACCTTTACCTTTGTGGCAGTCTGGCTCATTGACAGGCTGGGACGTAAGACCTTTTACACCATCGGTTCTTCAGGCATGGCCGTCACCTTGCTCATGGTCGCAGCTGCTTTTTATTTTGAGATGAATCCCATCTTCACCACCATATGCATCATGCTTTTCATCGCCTTTTTTGCCTCCTGCATCGGTCCGGCATTCTGGACCATGGTCTCTGAGATGTTTCCCAACCGGATCAGGGGACAGGCGGTGGCCCTGGCTTCGTTTACCATGTGGGTGTTTAATTTCCTGGTGGTGCTGCTCTTTCCCTATGTGTTGGATGCCCTGGGAGGTACAGCCACCTTCCTGTTCCTGGCCGTGATGGCATTTATACAGCTGCTGATTGTCCGGGTATACCTGAAAGAGACCAAGGGAAAATCCCTGGAGGAGATCGAAAAGCTCTGGACCTGATCATAGATTTGCCAAGTAGTGAAAAACCTGCTCTTTACCCTCCTGCTCATCATTTCAGCGCTCCAATTATCGCTGGCTTCGGATACACTGCAATATTTCCAGCTGGATGGCAGGCTCAGGTCCTACCAGATCTTCGTGCCGGCGAATCTCCCGGGGAATGCACCCCTGGTTTTTGTGATCCACGGCTACGGGGGCAGTGCCAGCGGCATCAGGGCCTTCTCTCGCTTTGATTCCCTGGCAGGTGTGCATGGATTTGCCGTTTGTTATCCCCAGGCAGTCATGGGGACCGATAGCCTGAATTCCTGGAATGCAGGCTATTCCAATCCAGAAGTGGACGATGTAAAATTCCTATCCTACCTGGCCAGGCATCTTCAACGGGAATACGGGCTGAGCAGGAAGAACACCTTTTGCACCGGGATGTCCAACGGGGCTGACATGTGTTACGTGCTGGCCTGCCAGAGGCCGGATATCTTTTCTGCCATTGCCCCGGTGGCAGGATGCATGATGGAGTCCACCTTCCTGAATTGCAGTCATCCGGATGGGGTCCCGGTCTTCGAAACCCATGGAACCGATGACCGGATTACCCTTTATGGGGGCGATCCTGAATATTCAGATACCTACGGAGGATACCTGGGAGTGGAACGCACCCTGGACTACTGGGTGAAAAAGAACGGATGTATCCACTTCAGCATCGATACACTGCCCGATGCAGACCCTGCAGACGGCTCACGGGTGGTTCGTCAGCTGCACCATGGCAGCACCTCCGGCCACCAGGTTTGGCTCTACAAACTGATGGGTGGCGGCCACGACTGGCCAGGTGCCTGGGGCAATATGGATCTGCTGATCAGCGAGGAGATCTGGAATTTTTTTCAGGGATGTATGGAATAGCCTAAAAATCGGTATCGGCTTCCTGCAGGTCCATCTCCCTGATCCAGATGTTCCGGTACAGGACCGAATATCCCTCCGCCTGGAGCTTGATGCCTCCGGGGCTGTCGGTGATCCCCTTGCCTCCGTCGTTTCCTCCGTCAATTCCTGAATTGGCACCTCCCCATACCTGGTTGATCCCGATGTTGGAGTAGACCTTGGTCCCATTGAAGTAATTGGTGACCAGTGCCTTCTCCACCCGTTCCCCGTTCTCAAAGCGGGCGGCACGGAACATGATGTCGTAGGAGTTCCATTTGCCGACCCCCTTGTAGGCGTAGTAGGGCGAGTCGATCTCATTGATCACCGCAGCCATGCCATGCTGGGTGGAATCCCCGTCCAGGATCTGTATCTCATAACGGTTCTGCAGGTACACTCCTGAATTTCCGCCCTCCTGTTCGATGAGAAACTCCACATGCAGCCTGAAATCGCGGTATTCCTTCTTGGTCACAATATCGGCAGAGCCATATTTGTGGTCCACTACGGCAGGATCATCGCTGCTCATGACGGTGCCCTGGTCCACCGGATCGGGCACGATCTCCCATTTGATGGGCATCTCGGCAGCAAAACGGGGTCCCTCCCAGTAGATCCAGTTTTCATGCAGGGATTCCTTGCTGCCGTCAAACAGCACCTCTGCCCCTGCAGGGGCTTTGGCCCCCAGTCCTACGGGGTCCTGATTACAGGCATTGCATACAAACAGGGAGATTATGAGCGCAAAAAGGCCCAGGGCTTTCATCGATTTGGTTTTCATGTGCTTTGGGTTAAGTAGTTGGTAAAAAGTTTATTATCGTCCAATATTGTCGGGCAATCCTGAATAGTAGCGGAATCCTTCCATGGGGACACCATCCTTGCGCTGGATCCACCTTCTGAGGTTTGCCTTCATGTCCTCCTCTTCCTCGGGCGATATTTCGGGTCCCTTGTAGTCGCGCCAGCTGGCTGGGTGGAATTGGCTAACATACTTGGAAAGGGCTTCCACCTTGCGTTCCTCCCATCCTGTGATATCCACCCAGGTGTTCTTGTCCTCGTCCGCCGAATCGTAAAGCATATACTCGGGGACCGTGTGTGCTTCCAGACCTTCCACGGTGATATGTCCCTGGAACATAAGCGGCCACATGGCTGCCCTGGCTGCATCGGCCGACAAATAGGCTGCAGCACGATGGTCTGCCTTGTGCCAGCGTTGTCCGCCTTTCCCGGGATCGAAGGCAAAAAGCACATCGGGCCTGATTTCCCGGATCAGTCTGACCAGCTGGTTCACCACCTCCTTGGGGTCTTCATATTCCAGCATGCCATCGTCGTATCCAAAATTGATGTAATGATCGGTGGGGATGCCCATGGTGGCCAGGGCGGCCTGCTCTTCCTGCTTGCGAATCAGGGCCAGGTCCATCATTCCCAGCTTCGGATCCTGGGTACCCACATTCCCGGTGGTGAGGATGGCAATGTATACTTCATTCCCATTGGCATTCAGCATCCCCAGCGTGCCCATGGCGTAAGAGTCGTCATCGGGATGGGCGCCGATCAGCAGGATGGTTTTTCCCGTCCATTTTTCTACCGGAACTTCTGGTTGAGCCACAACAAGGCAATAAAAAGACAGCAGGGCTGCTGACAGTAAGATTTTTTTCATGATGTTCATTTAATGTTTTGAAGGTAATTTCGCAAGGTAGTGATTTGACTAGTCAAAATCAATCATGGCCTTCATGACCCCGTCCTGGTATCCCGCCACCAGGTCAAAGGCCTGTTTCGTATCCTTAAAACCATAGCGGTGGGTGACCATGGGAGCCACGGAGATCTTCCCCCCGGCCATCATATCCAGGGCAGGCTGCACTGCTTCGTTCTGCCTGCGCACATTTTGTATGCATAACTCTTTGCGCCTGGATGTATCCACGGCAAAGGTCCAACGGTCAAATTCGGGAATCCCGATGATCATCAGTTTTCCGCCCGGTTTCAGCAGCTCCACGGCCTGGTCGATGGCTTCCTGCTGTCCGCAGCACTCAAAGACCACATCCAGCAGTTCAGGCACTTTGCCTGTAAATTTTTTCACCACATTTTCCCGATCCGCATGGGCAGTATGTGCTGCCCCGTTCTGTTGGGCGATCCGGAGCCTTTCATCGATCTTGTCGCTTACGTAAACCTCGGAGGCTCCCTGGGCCAGTGCCGCCAGCAGGACGCTCATGCCAATGGGGCCAAATCCCAGGATCCCCACCTTGGCGCCCTCCATGGGAATGGACTGTTTGACCGCATAGACCCCTATGGCCAGGGGTTCCGAAATGGCCGCCTCATCATAGCTCATGTGGTCAGGAATCCTGAAACAACTGGTCTCGGGCATCACAATATACTCCGAGAGAGAACCCTCGGCCTGACCGGGACAACCCAGAAAGCGCAGATGGCGGCAGGTATGCGGGCGGCCGGCTTTGCACTGGTCGCATTCCCAGCAGGGCATGGCTGGCTCGATGGCGATGCGATCTCCGGGTTTCACCAGGCTTACTCCTTTTCCGACTGCTTCCACCTGGCCCGCTCCCTCATGCCCCACAGCGAAGGGATATTGTACCACCTGCGAACCGATCTTTCCGGACACATAATAATGGATGTCTGAACCACAAACACCCAGCGTTTTCATTCTGATCAAAACATCCCGCTCATGCAAAATGGAAGGGGTCGGCACCTCCATCATTTCCATCTGGCGGATGCCCGTGAGTTTCATCGCTTTCATGATCTTGTTGCCTTCATTGACACGCTTAAATGTAGACAAAATAAAAGAGTTCTTTTCATTTCATTGGAGTGAGCGGGGATGAAAACTGATGATGGCTTCGCGGAGGTATTCCCGGTCCAGGTGGGTATAGATCTCGGTGGTGGTGATGGACTCATGGCCCAGCATCTCCTGGACAGCCCTCAGATCGGCTCCCCCTTCCACCAGGTGGGTGGCAAAGGAATGCCTGAAGGTATGGGGGCTCACTGTTTTTTTGATGCCGGCCGCCCGGGCCAGTTCCTTGATGATGGTAAACACCATGTTGCGGGTAAGCATTTTGCCCCTCCGGTTCAGGAACAGGATATCCTCGTGTCCCGGCTGAATGGCCAGGGCGTTTCGATCGGGAAGATACAGGTCGATTTCCCTGAGGGCACGGGGACTGAATGGCACCAGGCGTTCCTTGTCTCCCTTGCCGATGACGCGGATAAAACCCTCTGCCCGGAAAATCCCCGAGATCTTCAGGCCCACCAGTTCGCTCACCCGGAGTCCGCAACTGTAGAGGGTCTCCAGCATGGCCTTGTTCCGGCGTCCTTCCGGTTTGCTCAGATCAATCTTGTCCATCATCCGGTCAATCTCACTGACCGTGAGCACTTCCGGCAACTTCCGGCCCAATCGCGGGGCTTGAAGCAATGCGGTGGGATCCTTTTGGATCAGGTCCTCCAGCAGCAGGTAGCGGTAAAAGGCTTTGCGACCCGATAGCATACGGGCCTGGCTTCTGGCTGAGAGCCCCAGATCAGCCAGCCACCTCAGAAAAGCCCGCAATTCCTCCTGTGCAAGCTCAGTAGGCCCTGTATCCAGCTGATGCAGATCGAGGTATTGTCTCAGCTTGCCTAAATCGGACAGGTAGGCCCCGATGGAATTCTCTGAGAGTCCTTTCTCCAGTTTCAGGAATCCCTTGTAGCCGGGTATGATGCTTTCCCAGTCCATCAGAAGGGAAATCGTTCAAACATCAGCACCAGTGAAATTCCCAGTCCAGCCCCGCTTAGCAGCAAATGCCACTCCCTGGCAGGCATCCGGAGCAGGTCCACCACCACTTTGCTGAGCAGCATGATGAGCACCACTATCAGGATCTGTCCCGCCTCGATGCCCACATTGAATGAAAAGAGGGGAAGCGCAAGGCCATTCTCCGCTCCCAGCAGGCTGCGCAGGTAGTTGGAAAAACCCAATCCATGGATCAGGCCGAAAAAGAGAGCGGCGCCATACTTCAGGGAATGCTGGAGCCGGCTCACTTTCTGCTTGCGGCTGATCACATTGAACAGGGCCGTGATAAAGATGGTCAGGGGGATCAGGAATTCGATCAAATCCCCATCCACCTTTACCAGATGGAGGGTGGCCAGGGCCAGGGTCAGCGAATGCCCGATGGTGAAAGCCGTGACCAGGATCAAAACCCTCTTCCATTCTTTCAACCTGTATACTGCACAGAGAATCAAGATGAAAAGGATGTGATCATATCCCTTGAAGTCAGCGATGTGCTGCAGGCCCAGGGTAAAATAGAGTTCAAAAAGAGACATGCCGTATCAAAACATTAGAAGTTTATGTAATTTAGCAGCATGAGACTGATTGCATTGCTCATACTGGCCTTTTTATTGCCCCTGCCATCCCAGGCCCATCCGCTGCATCTTTCCATCACGAATATAACATATGAAAACGGAAAGCTGAATATCCGTTTGAAAACATTCCGGGATGACTGGGAAGTGGGGTATTTTCACTACCATGGCCTGCCTGTGGATTTCAATGATCCTGCCAAGAGGGAACTGCCCTGGTTCAAGAAATACCTGGCTGAGCGTCTCAGGATCTCAGAGACCAGGGAAGGGCCTCACCTGGCAATTTTGGTCGATTCAGTAGGCCTTGAAGAGGATGCCATGACCATTGAGATGCATGCCGCACTGCCATCTGAACCAAATTCTTTGTACATTTACAATGCATTGCTCACAGATATTTACCCCGATCAAACAAATCTTGTGATATTTGGTTTCGGAAAAAGGGAAACTGGTATAAAATTTGACGTAAGAAAGCAGGACGCTGAAGTGATACTGAGGAGATAGGATGAAAAGATTGAGTTTTCTTATAGTTTGCCTGGTGTATTTGGGGATACCCCTGCAGGCGACACACAACCGGGCGGGTGAAATTACCCTGACCCGGATTGATGAACTTACCTACGAGATCACCATCACCACCTTCACCTACACCCTGAGCCAGGCAGACCGGGACCGGCTTGAAGTGCAATGGGGTGACAACACCTTTTCCTATGCCGACCGGGTAGACCTGGTAAGGCTTCCCTATTTTTACCAGAAGAACACCTACATCACACAGCATACCTTTCCTGGTCCGGGCATCTATGAAATAGTGGTCCAGGATCCCAACAGGAACGACGGGGTGAAAAACATCCCCAACTCGGTCAATGTCATTTTCTCCATCAAGACCACCATCCTGATCAATCCGGACATTGGAGACAACTCCACCCCTGTTTTGCTGAATCCCCCCATCGACAGGGCCGCCTACGGGCAGATTTTCATCCACAATCCCGCAGCCTATGATCCCGACGGAGACAGCATCAGCTATAAATTGACCATTTGTACCGAACAGGATGGAAGGCCCATTGAAGGCTATACCCTCCCGCCTTCCAGCGACACGCTCTATATACATCCCCTGACCGGCGATCTTACCTGGATCACCCCTTCCGACAGTGGCCTGTTCAACATTGCCTTTGATGTGGAGGAATGGCGCAGCGGTGTGAAGATCGGAAACATCGTCAGGGATATGCAGATCGAGGTATACAATACCAATAACCATCCACCCCAGCAAAATGAACCAGGCAATTACTGCATTGAAGCGGGCACAGTGCTGGCGGTGGATATAGTGGCCACGGACGAGGACAACGACTCGATTCTGCTGTTGGCCACCGGCGGACCCTTCGTGGTGGAAGACAGTCCGGCCACCTACACCGTGGACGAAGCTTCTGCCACCATTGGTTTCAGCAGGGCCCGTTTTGAGTGGAACACCAATCCCACCCACGTGAGGCAACAGTATTATACAGTGGTTTTCAAAGCCGAAGACAGCAACCTGGAAACCCCCCTGGTGGATATACGCAACATGAATATCGTGGTGCTGGGGCCATCCCCGGACATGCCCGACCTGATTCCCGGAAGCAACTCTGTGACCGTCACCTGGTCGCCCGATACCTGTTTACCGGTCACAGGTTACCGAATCTACCGGAAGATCGGACCGGCTGCCTATGTACCCGATACCTGCACGGGGGGTGTCCCTGCTGAAACCGGATACACCCTGATCGGCACCACAGACGACAGGCTGGAAACCATTTTTGTAGACGACAATAATGGCAGCGGGCTGGAACAGGGCAATGAATACTGTTACATGATCGTTTCCGTGTACCCCGATGGCGCGCTCAGTTTTCCCTCCCCCGAGAACTGCACTCCCCTGGTGGAAGGAACTCCTTCCATACTGGAAGTGAGTGTGATTGACCATTCCTCCAGCGGAACCATCCGATTGTCCTGGGCCAAACCAGAACAGCTGGATACGATTCCCGCCAACGGACCGTATGAATATATTATCTCCCGCTCGGACGATCTATTGGGACAATCCATGATCCAGGTGGGTTCATTCACCACTGCCGACCTGAACGATACCACCTGGCTGGATACCAATGTGAATACGCTTGTTTTCCCCTGGTCCTACCGGGTCGAACTTTTTAACGATGAACCGGGAAACAGGTTCCTGATCGGAGAACCAGAGTCTGCTTCCTCCCTGTATCCACGGCTCATTGGAGGAGATAACCAGGTCAGCATTGAAATGGTCAAGAATGTGCCCTGGATCAACTATGACTATACCATTTATCGCCTGAACGGGGGCAGCGGGCTCTATGATTCCATCGGTTTTACCACCGACGATGTGTTTGTGGACCAAGGACTGACCAACGGGGTGGAATATTGTTACCGGGTCACCAGTACCGGCTGGAGGGTATTGAATGACAAGTTATATGAAAACGTGAACTTCAGTCATACCGCTTGCGCCACGGCCGTCGATACCATCGCCCCCTGTCCCCCAAGCCTCACAGGGAGATCGGTCTGCTACAGCAGCTATAACCACCTGTACTGGTATTATCCCGACCGGTCTTGCGCCGAAGATGTGGTGGCATACAAACTTTATTTCAGTCCCACCTTTGATGATCCCCCCATGGTCATTGCAGAGTTTGATGATCCCAACGACAGCACCTACAATCATTACCCTGAAATTGCCCTGGCTGGCTGTTATTTTGTAACTGCCATCGATTCCTTCGACAATGAATCGGTTCGCTCTGTAAGGCTTTGCCTGGATGAGTGTTCCAATTATGTGCTTCCCAATGTTTTCTCACCCAACGGGGACGGGATCAACGATATATACCGGCCGCAAAGGACCTCCTATGTGGAACGGGTGGAGATGACCATATTCAACCGCTGGGGGGTACAGGTATTTTATACGGAAGATCCCGATGTGAACTGGGACGGAAAAATCAACAATACGGACAGGCTTGTTTCACCAGGGGTGTATTACTATATATGTGATGTGCATGAATTACGCTTGACAGGAAAGGAAGTATATGCACTCACCGGATTCATTTATGTCTATTCAGGAGACGATAATGAGGTATTTATTGAAACCAAATAGAATGGCCGGGCACAGATTCCTGCTGCACTGCCTCTTGCTGATCATTCCGGGACTGGGATTTGCTCAAAGCGACCCCTATCTTTCGGGTCGTGCCTCCATGATCAATGGTTCGCTGGATTCGGCGCTGAATTTTCTGGAAGATGCCCTGCAAAAAAATCCCGGTGATGCAGAATTGTACTTCCACCTGGGAGAAGTGTATTTCGGATTGCAGAATTACCCGGCGGCCAGGGATGCATTTTATGAATGCGAAAAACGTCGCAAAGGAAAGGGCAGTTTCTACCTGGCCAAATGTGAGGCAAAACTGAACCACGAGCAACAGGCCCTTAAATATCTGCGGATTCACCTTTCTTCGCGATACAAACGGAGTGAGTCCGACATCCTGCTGGACGAGGATCTATCCGGGCTCCAGGGATTGGCCGGTTGGCAACAGCTCTGGAATGAAAAGCGTTGGTACTCTGATCCCGATCAGGAGTACCAGCAGGCAGTCTACCTGAAAAAGCAGGGGGATTTTCTGGAGGCGATCAACCTGCTGAACAAGCTGGAGAAACAGGGATACAAACGCAGTACCATACAGACTGAGAAGGCCCTCATCTACCAGGAACTGGGCAATATGAAAGCTGCCAGTTCTTCACTGAAATCAGCCGTGAAAAGCGATATCAGAAACCTGGATGCCTGGCAGCACCTGGCTCGATTACAGACAGCTGCAGGAGATGCGGAAGATGCCCTGCCCGGTCTGGACAGGGTGATCCGGCAGGATCCTGCCCGCTTTGATGCCTATATCATGAGAGCTGAAGCCAGGAGCCAAACCGGTGATCTGTCAGGTGCCCTGGAGGATATGGATCTTTACCTGACCTATTTTCCGGTGGATGATTCGGCCATCTACCTCAAAGGCAGGATCCAGTATAACCATGGCAAATACCTGGATGCCATTAAGTCTTTTAACCGGAGCCTGGCACTGGACAGTGGCAAACCGGAATATTATTTTGGCCGGGGAAGAACCTATGCGGCCACGGGGACAACACGCTATGCCGAAAGAGATATGTCCATGGCCCTGGACCTGGATCCGCTCAACGGGGAAATATGGTTTGAAAAGGGGAAACTTGCCGAACAAAGGGGAGATAGGCTGGATGCTTGTTATTGTTACCAAAAGGCCTTCCAGTACGGGATCTTTGAAGCGGGAGAGCTGGTAAGCACCAAATGCAATTAGATGGAAACAGAGGACCGAAGTACCCGGCTCGCAGTTCAGATTCAGGCACTGCGCTCAAGCAATAAGAATGCCATCCTCGGGATCCTGAAGGAACTGCGCTCCCAAGGCAGTGTCGCTGTTTTGCCCGAACTTTTTCAAACCATGCTGGTGCAGGAAGATGAGCAGATCCTGGAGGAGATCACCCACCTGCTGAACGACCTAAAGGACAAAGAAGCTGCTGAAGCCCTGGCACTTGCCATTGCCGATCCGGAATTTGCACCCATTCAGCACATCCTTGTGGCGGCCTGCTGGCAAAATGGTCTTTCCTACGGCAAGTACATAGATGTGTTTGCAGAAGTTCTCATCTCAGCAGATTATCAGGCTGCCCTGGAAGCCTTTACGGTGCTTGAGGAGGCCATGGGCGAGGTGGATCCCAAGAAAAGAAAGAGTGTATCCCTAAGCCTGGAATCAAAACTCATGGAGGTGGGTGACCTGAAAAAACCTCTGGTTTCAGCCATGGTGAAAACCCTCAACGCCTATTAGGACCAGGAAAGTTACTCAATGCATGGAAGAAAAGTACTTCATGAACTGTGCCCGTTCATAGACCGATGGGTCCTTCAGGCTGCTGTAATTCATCCGGCCCCTGAAATCTGCGGCAGAATCAAACTGCATTTTTTCCATCCACTTTTTCATCTCGCTGATCATCTCCTTGATATAATCCACCCCATTGCGGTAAAGCACCGAGCATACCTGAACCGCGGTGGCCCCCGCAAGGATCTGCTTGATCACCGCCATCCCGCTATGAACTCCTGTGGATGCAGCCAAGTCGATTTGACCCACCTGAGAGCTTA
Source organism: uncultured Bacteroidia bacterium (assembly GCA_965364615.1). Classification (GTDB taxonomy): domain Bacteria; phylum Bacteroidota; class Bacteroidia; order Bacteroidales. The sequence continues at coordinate 4,316 of CBDTYO010000041.1, read as the reverse complement.
CAATGCCAATCCAGCGAAGTGAGTTGCGGAGCTCGGCAGGCGAGCTCAGCACTTCCGCAGAGCCAAAGGTCATGTCGTCGGTATTGATATCAGGCGCGTAAAACCGATTGAAGAGGACAACGGCGGCAACACCGCGTTTGTATAACTGGTCGACCATCCAGGTGATGTTGGAAAATCCATTGCCCAATTTTACTACGATGGGAAGGGAGCTTTTTTTGATCACCCTGGAAACCAGGTCCAGGTAGGCCCTTTCATACTCCCTGGGATCCTTCTCCTTGTCAATGGGAAGAAAATAAATATTCAGTTCCAGGGCATCGGCCCCGGCTGCTTCAATCCTCCCGGCGAAATCGATCCATTCCTCCCCGCTTACGCAATTGATGCTGGCCATCACGGGAATATCCACGGCCTCCTTGGCGGAGCTGATCATGCCCAGGTAATTGTCCAGAGAATTCTCCCGGGCATAGGTCCGGATATAGTCTCCCGCTTCGGGATAGTCGCTTTCGGCCGATAAGTGGTTGGCCTCATGGAGGATCTGCTCTTCAAAAAGTGATTTCATAACCACGGCGCCTGCACCCGCAGCCGCCATTTTCCTGATGCGATCCAGGGAGGTAGACAAACCACTGCTGCTGACAATGACCGGACTCTTCATGTGGAGACCGGCGAAAGTGGTGGATAGATCAATCATATGCAAGTTTTTCAATAGTTCCTGGGGCCGAATATCAGGCTTCCTATCCTAATCAGGTTGCTCCCCTCTTCGATGGCCAGCTGGTAATCACCGGACATGCCGCAGGAGAGCTGGTCGAACCCTTCCTGCCCGTGAAAGCTTGAAGCCTTCAAGCCTTCAAATATACGTTTTAGGAGGCGAAACTCCTCCCTGATCTGTGCTGAATTTTCGGTGTAGGTGGCCATGCCCATCACTCCCCGGATCCTTACCTGTTTCATTTCCCTGAACGCATCTGATTCCACCAGCTCCCCCAGGGCTTGCTCGGTGAGTCCAAACTTGCTTTCCTCCCTGGCAATGCGCACCTGCAGCAGACAATCGATCACCCTTCCGTGCTTTTCTGCTTCCTTATTGATGATTCCCAGAAGTTTCAGGCTATCCACCCCATGCAAGATATGAACAAAGGGGGCCAGGTATTTCACTTTGTTGGATTGGAGGTGTCCGATCATGTGCCATCGTATGTCCTTAGGAAGCCTATCCTGTTTGGACACAAGATCCTGTACCTTGTTTTCCCCAAAGTCGCGATGACCCGTATCATAGGCTTCCATGATCGCTTCATCTGACATGGTCTTGGAAACAGCCACCAGTTTTACGTGGCCGGGGATCTTTTCCTTGATGCCTATGAGGTTTTCTGCAATTCCCATAGCCGAAGATAATTATTCCAGGGAATGGATCACCAGACCGCTGCGCAATTTGGGCTCAAACCAGGTGGTTTTGGGAGGCATGATCATGCCATTGTCCGCGATATCCATCAGTTGTTTCATGCTTACCGGGTAAAGGGCAAAGGCCACAGCCATCTCCCCGCTGTCCACCCTGCGGCTCAACTCTTCCAGTCCCCTGATCCCACCCACAAAATCGATCCGTTTGGATTTACGCAAATCGGTGATATTCAAAAGCGGACCCAGCACCTGCTCGGACAATACGGTCACATCCAGACAACCAATGGGATCATCGTCCTTGTAAGTGCCTGGTTTGGCAGTGAGCGAAAACCAGGTCCCTTCCAGGTACATGCCAAAATTGTGCAGCATATCCGGTTTATAGATATCCGCCCCCCGGGGCTCGATCACAAATCCGGCTTCCAGCTCTTCCAGAAACTCGTCCGGCGTAAGTCCGTTCAGGTCCTTCACGACCCGGTTGTAATCGATAATGGTCAGCTGGGAAGCAGGAAAATGAACGGCCAGAAAATAGTTGTATTCCTCATCCCCCCTGTGCCCGGGATTGTTCTGTCGCCTTTCTTGCCCCACCAGCGCAGCAGCAGCCGTACGGTGATGTCCGTCAGCCACATAGGTGTATTGGATCTCCTGATCAAAGATCTCAATGATCTGTTGAATATCCTCCTGGCGCGAGATGAGCCAAAAATGATGCCCCACACCATCATCGGTGGTAAAATCATACTCCGGCTCACCCCCAACGATCCTTTCCACGATGGCATCCAGATCCTTGTGATCGGGATAGGCAAAAAAGACCGGTTCGGCATTGAAGTTGGTTACCCGGATGTGATTCATCCTGTCCTCCTCCTTATCGGGCCGGGTAAGTTCGTGTTTTTTGATCACGTCATTGAGGTAGTCGTCCACCGCTGCACATCCCACAATTCCGTACTGGGTTTTTCCGCTCATGGTTTGCCCGTATACATATAAAAGCTCGGAATCATCCTGCACAAAGTAGCCTTCTGCAATTAGTTTCTGCAAGTTCTCCCTGCCTTTTTGGTAGACTTCGTCCGAATAGAGGCTGGTGCCTTCCGGTAGATCCACTTCAGGTTTTACCACATGCAGGAAGGACCAGGGATTGTCCTGCACCTCAACACGGGCCTCTGCTGAATTCAATACATCGTAGGGCCTTGAGGCCACCTCACCTACCTTGTCTTTCCCGGGCCTGAATCCCTTGAATGCATGTATTTCCGCCATCTTCTAATTTACTTTGTAGGTGGTATCTCCTTTCTCCAGGAAATTGATGATCTGTTTGGCTGCTGCCACCCCTGCATTCAGATTGGCCTCTGCAGTCTGGGCACCCATCTTCTTTGGAGTAAAGAATACCCTGTCGGGATACTTTTCCTTCAGCTCTTCAGCGCAATCAGGGGCTATATCGGACAAGTACCTGAAATCATCCCTTTCAGAAAACACCTTTTTCAAGCCTTCCTCATCGATCACTTCCTTCCTGGCAGTATTGACCAGAGTAGCTCCCTGGGGCATGCTTTTCAGAATTTCATAGCCCACCGATCCCCGGGTTTCTGCATTGGCAGGAATGTGGAGCGAGATGAACTGGCATTTGCTGTACAGGCTCTCAGCACTATCCTCACACACCACTCCATCGTTTTTGATAATGACGGGATCGATGAAAGGATCATAGGCATAGACTTTCATGCCAAAACCCTTGGCAATCAATCCCACAATTCTGCCCACAGCCCCATAGGCATGGATGCCCAGCTTTTTTCCTCTGAGTTCGGTCCCCGGGCTTGGATTAAAGCCGTTCCTGTTCATGTAGACCATCATCCCCAGGGCCAGCTCAGCCACTGCATTGGAATTCTGCCCGGGGGTGTTCATCACGACCACTCCCTTCTCGGTAGCGGCTTCCAGGTCCACGTTGTCGTAGCCTGCCCCGGCCCTGACCACAATCTTCAGTTGCCTGGCAGCCTCGAGGACTTCCCTGTCCACATTGTCACTGCGTATGATCAGTGCATCTGCGTCCGATACTGCAGCCACCAGGTCAGACTGGCTGGGGTACTTGGCCAGCACTTCAAAATCGTAGCCGGCGTCCTTTAATACCCCCTTTACCTCTTCCACTGCTTCAGCCGAGAAAGGCTTCACTGTTGCTATCAATACTTTTGCCATATCAAATATTTCTTTGGGTTATAAATTCTTTTCAAATGCTTGCATGGCATCGATCAGTGCCTTCACGGATGAAACAGGCATGGCATTGTAGATGGACGCCCTGAAACCACCTACCGAGCGGTGCCCTTTGAGCCCTGACATTCCCCTTTCAGAGGCAAAGGCCAGGAAGTCTGCCTCTTTATCCTGGTATTCCGCTTTCAGCACGAAGGTCACATTCATGATGGAGCGGTCGTCCGGATCTTCGATGTTGGAGGTAAATATGGGACTTCTGTCGATTTCATCATAGAGGATGGCTGCTTTCTCCACATTCAATTTGTGCATGGCTTTTACGCCTCCTTGTTCCTTGTACCAGCGCAGGGTGTGCATGGCCGCATAAATGGCCACGCAAGGGGGTGTATTGAACATGGACCCCTTGTCGATGTGGGTCCTGTAGTCGAGCATGGTGGGAATGGCACGGTCCACTTTTCCCAGGATCTCATCCTTGATGATCACAAAGGTGACGCCGGCCGGAGCCAGGTTCTTCTGGGCACCTCCGTAAATCAGGGCATACTTGGATACATCCATGGGCCGGCTGAAGATATCGGACGACATGTCGGCCACCAGATGCATGGGTACGTCCATGTCCTCCTTGATCTCCGTTCCATAGATGGTGTTGTTGGTGGTGATGTGAAAGTAATCGGCGTCTCCGGGAATGGAATAGTCCTTGGGGATATAGGAATACGTGCTTTCCTTGGAGCTGGCCACCACCTCCACTTCACCAAACAATT
>CBDTYO010000040.1:0-15265 GCA_965364615.1 uncultured Bacteroidia bacterium | reverse complement strand
TCTTTCTTTTCCTCTCTCTTCTCAGAAGAGATCGTCAAACGACCGTTTTCAAAATCTATGTGGAATTGCTCTTTTTTCATTCCAGGAGCGGCCACATCAATCATGAATTCATCGTTGTTCTCCCTGATGTTCACTGCCGGTAACGTAGTATTCGTATCGGCAAAATTTGAACGGTTCCAGTCCATTAGATCCCCTTCGAAAAACCTGTTTAAGAACGAAGGGAATGATGGATACAAATTGTCTGAAAATTTTGCAATAGTCATGGCTAAACCCTCCATTTTTAGTCGCGGACGATCCGCATTGGTTAAACATTACATATTTTTTTGCACCAAACTGTGCACCTAGGATTTTTCAAATTCTGTGCCACAGGGAGCTTTTACAGGCCGCTCTGAACAGTTGACAGGTTGTAACTGACATATTGTTATTATATGACAGGTATTCAGTGGCTTGTTAAACCTTTTCTAAAATAGGTCCTTTTTATAAATGTCATTATGGCAGTTGTTTGGGTTGCTTAATCATGCCATATTGTCATGTGTACTTACAGCCTTAAAAACCCAATTCCTGTCAAAGCTGCTAATTACGTGCTTTATCGCACGCAGAAGAAATCCGGAAGGGTAAGGGCGCAGAAAATGGCGCGTCTTTTGAACCCCTGGGGTGGAACCAATGATACACACGAAAATATAAAAAAGACATACAAATGGATACAGATAAATTTACCATAAAAGCACAGGAGGCTGTTCAGCGTGCCCAGCAGATTGCCATGGAGCACCAGCATCAGTCCATAGAATGCACCCACCTGCTCAAAGGAATTCTGCAGGTGGATGAGAATGTGTTTCCCTTTATCGTGAAGAAACTGTCCATGAACGGACCACAGGTGGAGAACACCCTGGACCAGATGATTTCTCAGCATCCAAAAGTCTCCGGGGCCGAATCCTATTTTTCCCGGGAGGCAGTTACAGCCCTTCAGAAGGCCCAATCTTCCCTGAAGGAACTGGGAGATGAATTCATTGCCCTGGAGCACCTGTTGCTGGGCATTTTCAGATCGGGGAACCCGGTGAGCCGCATGCTGAAAGATGCCGGCATGAATGAAAAGGAACTCCTGGAATCTATCAGGGACCTGCGCAAAGGAAAACAGGTGCATACCCGTTCTTCGGAGGAAACCTACAATGCCCTGGATAAATATGCCGTGCACCTGAATGAAAGGGCGGAGTCAGGCAACCTGGATCCGGTGATCGGAAGGGATGAAGAGATCCGCCGGGTACTCCAGATCCTCACCCGCCGTACCAAAAACAATCCCATCCTGGTGGGAGAGCCAGGGGTGGGAAAGACGGCCATTGCCGAAGGAATTGCCCTTAGGATTGTGAACGGGGATGTGCCGGACGACCTGTTGTCCAAGCAAATCTACTCCCTCGACATGGGAGCCTTGATCGCCGGTGCCAAGTACAAGGGAGAATTTGAAGAAAGACTGAAAGCGGTGGTCAAGGAAGTCATTGCCTCAGAAGGAGATATTGTACTGTTTATCGATGAGATCCACACCCTGGTGGGCGCCGGTGGCGGAGGAGAAGGAGCCATGGATGCGGCCAACATCCTGAAGCCGGCCTTGTCCCGGGGTGAGCTCAGGGCCATCGGGGCCACCACCCTGAATGAATTCCAGAAATACTTCGAAAAGGACAAAGCACTGGAAAGGCGTTTCCAAAAGGTATTCATTGATGAGCCCGGCGAAGAAGAAGCCATTTCCATCTTGAGGGGAATCAAAGAAAAATATGAGAATTTCCATAAAATAAGGATCCGGGATGAGGCCATTGTCTCTGCCGTTCAACTTTCCATACGCTACATCACAGATCGTTTTTTGCCCGATAAGGCCATTGACCTGATTGATGAGTCTGCCGCCCACCTCAGGCTGGAAATGAATTCCAAGCCCGTTTCCATCGATATCCTGGAGCGGAAGATCCAGCAACTGGAGATCGAACGGGAAGCTGTGAAAAGGGAGAAAGACAAAGTCCGGGTGGAACAAATCTCCCGGCAGCTGGCAGACCTGGAAGACGAACACAAGCAGCTGATGGCCACCTGGGTGGATGAAAAAGCCATCGTGGAGAAAATACAGAAGGTCAAGCAAACCATCGAACAGCTCCGCTACCAGGCCGAAAAAGCGGAAAGGGAAAGTGATCTGGGCACCGTGGCCGAAATACGGTATGGCCAGTTGCCTGCCGCCGAAGAAGAACTGGCATCCACCATTGCCAAGCTCCAGGAATATGAAGAAAAGGGGCATCGAATGGTCAGGGAAGAAATAACCGCCGAAGACATTGCAGAAGTGGTTTCCAGGTGGACCGGGGTACCGGTGCACCGGATGCTTCAAAGCGACAAAGAAAAACTGCTGCACATCGAACAGGAGCTCCGGAAGAGGGTGGTGGGACAGGAAGAGGCCATCGGGGCAGTTTCAGCAGCCATCCGGAGAAGCCGCACGGGCCTTTCCGATGAACAGCGACCCATTGGATCATTTTTGTTTCTGGGAACCACCGGAGTAGGTAAAACCGAGCTGGCCAGGGCCCTGGCCGAATATCTCTTCAATGATGAGCGCCTGATGACCCGCATTGACATGAGCGAATACCAGGAAAGGCATGCGGTTTCCAGGTTGGTGGGGGCCCCTCCGGGTTATGTGGGTTACGATGAAGGGGGGCAGCTTACCGAGGCGGTCAGAAGAAAACCCTATTCGGTGATCTTGTTGGATGAAATTGAAAAAGCCCATCCCGATACCTTCAACATCCTCCTCCAGGTGCTGGAAGACGGCCGTCTCACGGATAACAAGGGCCGGCTGGCCAACTTCAAGAATACCATCATTATCATGACTTCAAACCTGGGCTCCGATATCCTTCAAGAGAATTTTTCAAACGTAGGAGACTCGGACCTGGAAAAGGTCTTCGAAAAATCAAGGACGCAGGTCTTCGAGCTGCTGAAGCGCAGCCTGAGGCCCGAGTTCCTGAACCGGATTGATGAACTGGTGATGTTCCGTCCGCTCACCATGGACGACATGGAAGGCATCCTGCACATCCAGCTGAACCTGCTACAGAAGAAGCTGAACAAGCAGCAGATTACGCTGGAAGTGACCCAGAACTGCATTTCCTATTTAAAGCAGGAAGGCTTCGACCTGCAGTTTGGGGCAAGGCCCCTGAAACGTTTGATCCAGAAAAAGGTCCTGGATCAATTGTCCGTCGCCATGCTGGAAGGGAAAGTGCTGCCAGAATCCCATACCCTGATCGATGTGGAGGATGGCCAGCTGGTTTTTTCCAGCAAAAAGAAGTGATGAATCTCATTGATATATAGCATATTGCTCAGGACAGGAAGGTGTAACAAAACACGCATCAGTTCGTCTTGTTATTAGAGGCAATTGATGTGATATGCGTAGGGTTTTAGAATTCGTGTAACTTTTAAAATTCTGTATCATGCGTTTCTTCGAAATACTGCTTCTGTTGAGCCTCCTGTTTGGTATGGCAATTCTTTTTTTTGGGAACAAACAAAGGCTACTGATCCTTATTTTCTGCCTGACTTCTTGTGCATCTCTGCTCTTGCATCTTCTGTTCGAAGGAAGCAGGTGGCAAATGCTTCCTGCCTATATCTTCACTGGCATTTTGCTATTGATATCTCTCAGGCAATTAGTACTTCACCGTAAAGAAAAAACCAGACCTCCATCGCGGACCAGATCGTGGCTGAGATACATGGCGATCTTCCTTGCTTTCCTTGTATGGATCCTGGTCGCCATACCCCCCTTTCTTTTGCCGGTCTTCCAATTGCCGGAGCCAACGGGGCCTTTCACCATAGGCACCACCAGCCTTTTCTTCACGGATCACACAAGACCGGATCATTTTTCGGGCAAGGAGGAAGGCTTCAGGGAAATATCGGTACGTGTTTGGTATCCAGCCAAAAAGCCAAGCAAGGGGAAAAGTGTACCCTATATGCAAGCCGATGAAGCCCGTTATATGGCCGAGTTTCTGAATCTGCCACCATTCCTGCTGAGCCACTTCAAAAGGGTAAAAACCAGGTCCTATCCCGGGGCCATTCCAGAGAATGGGCCCTTTCCCCTGGTATTGTATTCTCCATCTGGAGACCTGATACAGAATACGGGATTGTTTCAGGAGCTTGCCAGCCGGGGATACATGGTATTCAGTGTGGGGCATCCATACTGGAATGCCTTCACATACGGTCCGCAAGGCCAGGTGATCCCATTCGATAATCAGAACGATTACTACCAATCCCTATGGGAAGAAGAAGGCTCCGAACAAGTAAATGCCCTCAAAGAGCAAGTGACCACTGCGCCAGACCTTCTGAAGAAGAAGAAGGCTCAAAAAAAGCTCAATGCCAGCATGCCCCTGGAGGTGGCTGATATCCGCTTATGGGCACAGGACCTGGGCTTTTTGCTTGATCAGTTGGAAAAACCTGATCCGGATCATGCCTGGCTGAGCAGTCACATCGATTTTGAAAGCATCGGTGTCATAGGATTTTCAAAAGGAGGAGTGGCAGCTGGCCAATTCGTGGTGACTGATCCCCGTTGCAGGGCCGGTGTGAATCCGAGTGGTTTTATGTTCGGTGATGCTACTGATTCGGGGTCTGCACGTCCCTTTTTGATCCTGGAAAACCGTGAGGAATGGTGCATTGACTGCAAACCCATATGCGAAGTATTCTATGAAAATGCCCAAAACGACGCTTTCATGGTAAGGATTCAGGGGGCTGAACATGGCAATTTCTCTGATTGGTCCCTGGTCGGACCTTTTCTGAAATTATCGGGAATCATCGGCTCCATCGACGGACAGCGATTCCTGGAGATCCAGAACCGCTATGTGGGATCCTTCTTTGATCGATATTTAAAAGATGGGGATGCTCCCCTGTTGAACCAGGCCCCTGCAGATTATCCGGAAGTAGAGTTTGTTTCAAAACATGTTGGAGATAATTGATAGCCATCTTGCGCAGGACTTGACTTTAAGGATTAGTTTTGAGAAATTGTAGATGCGCGCAAGCATCTTATTCATTTTCATACAACCCTAAACCCAAAAGTCATGCAAAAAGTCGACAGAAGAGCATTCCTGAAAGCCACTGGTGCAGCCACAGCATTTACCATTGTCCCGCGATTTGTCCTCGGGGGGCCGGGCTACACGGCTCCCAGCGATACAGTATACATTGCGGGAATCGGAGCGGGTGGGAAAGGCACCTCTGACCTGACTTCCTGTGCCGAAAGCGAGCATGCCAAAATATCCTTCCTCTGCGATGTGGACGACAGGCAGGCAGTGCAATCCAGAAAGAATTTTCCTGAGGCAAAATATTACAAGGACTTCAGGGAAATGCTGGAAAAGGAACACAAAAACATCGATGCGGTCATCGTTTCCACCCCCGACCATACCCATGCAGTGGCGGCCATGGCTGCCATGCAACTGGGCAAGCATGTCTATGTGCAAAAGCCCCTTACCCACAGCATCGGGGAGGCAAGGGCACTGACCGAAGCTGCCAAAAAATACCAGGTGGTGACCCAGATGGGAAACCAGGGAGCCTCGGGCGAACCCGTAAGAAGGATGAAAGAAATCGTGGATGCAGGACTCATTGGAGACGTACACAGGGTATATGCCTGGACAAACAGGCCTGTCTGGCCACAGGGGATCGCAGCCCCGACCGGAAAATATGACATCCCGAAGGAACTGGACTGGGATCTCTGGCTGGGACCCGCCCAGGCCATCGATTACAATCCGGCCTACCACCCCACCGATTGGCGCGGCTGGTGGCGGTTCGGAACCGGGGCCCTGGGCGACATGGGTTGCCACATCATGGACCCGGTATTCAGGATCCTGCCCATTGACTATCCCACCGAGGTGGAATGCAGCGCCACTGCGGCTTATAAAGGTTTCTTCCAGGTGGCCAACTACACGGAAAGCTGTCCTTCTTCCTCCATCACCCATTTGAAATTCCCCCGCACGGATGGCAAAGGGGAAGTAAAACTGACCTGGATGGATGGCGGGCTGCGCCCCCAGATGCCGGAGGACCTTCCAGCCGATCATGAACTGGCCCAGATGGACAATGGGACCATTTTTGAAGGCAGCAAAGGCACCCTGATAGGTTCCTATGGAAGCGAGAACATGCTGCTTTTGCCCCTGTCGCTGAACGAGCAAATTACCGGAGTCCCTAAAACTGAAAAACGGGTGCCGGAGGGCCACTATGTGGCCTGGGTGGAAGCCTGCATGAAGGGATACGGGGAATCTGAGCTGAGTTCCGGGTTTGAATATGCCGGACCCTTTACAGAAGCTGTATTGATGGGCAACCTGGCCATCCGAAGCTACCAACTTCAGCTCAGCGAAGGCGGAGATCCCTCCTATCCCGGCCGGAAGAAACTGCTCTGGGATGCCAAAAACATGAAGATCACCAACTTCGATCCGGCCAATGCCTTTGTGATGCGGAAATACAGGGCGGGCTGGAGTTTATAGCATGCACGGCTAATTGCCCCAGGAAGGGTTTATAGAGAATACCCTGGCCTTCCTCCGGTTCAATCCTGCAATTACCAGGGGAGTATCCCCCTCCATAAAGAGCAGCGAGCCTACCATTCCATGGAGCAGTAATCCGCTCCGGGAGGAGGTGTGTAAATCTTTCAGGGGCTGATTGTTCTTACTCAGTAGGAGCAGTCCTTTGTTGGCATCGTAATAGCCCGTACTGATATCATAGCTGTGGTCGTTGCCAGCCAGGATCACATCCGGATAGCCGTCGTGGTTGAAATCCTTTATGATCATGGCCGTGATGGGGGATACCTGGGCCCTATCGGGCAGCCTTTCCCACCGGAAAGCACCCCCCCCATTCCACAGTATATAGCTGGATGTGGTGTTGGTCTGCAGGGTATAGTCCACCCTTTTCATTATGCTGGAATCCAGAATGTCATGAATGGTGGCATGACTGAAGGAGGTATAATTATCCAGGTTTTTCAGAAAATAAGGGGACTGGGTCATCAATTCGTCGAAATAATGGATGGGGTATTCCTGCATCACCCCCTGCTGATCTTTCCAGTAAGCGGTAGGGATGGGATCCAGTGTACCATTCAAATCTATATCCAGTGCGTATATTCTCATGGGGTAGGCTTCGCTCACTGTAAACCGGTGATTTTCCCCCAGGTTCCCGAGCAGGTAATCCTGGTCTCCGTCCAGGTCGAAATCGGCAGCAGCGATGGAATACCAGATCCCATGTTTGGATTCAATGTCCGGGATCTCCTGCACCTGTACTCCCCTGCCCCCCATGTTCTTGATCATGGCCACGGAATTCCATTCCCGGGTCACCAGGAGGTCCTCCCAGCCATCCCCGTCATAATCGCTCCACACCGCATCGGTGACCATTCCCAGATAAAAATTCAGCGTAAGTTCTGGCTTGAATGATCCCTGATCATTGACCAGGAGCCAGGAATTGGCCGAGAATGGGAAAATATCCTGTCCGACCCGTGCCCCGATAAACAGATCCATATCCCCATCATGATCAAAATCAAAGGGCTTTACCACCGCAGCCGGGAAAGGAGTGGTGGGAAGGGCTTTTGGTGTGAAGGAGCCCTGGTTGTTTTCATACAGGTAGTGGATGTACTGGCCTTCCTCGTTCTCATACCCTCCTGCCAGGGCAACGACATCATTGTCCCCATCCATGTCCGCATCAAAAATGGCAAAACCTGATTCTGAACAGGCTTTCGGAGTGCTTAAGCCCCTGAGCCTTGTCTCTGTATAACCCGACCCCTGTCTGAGGTATACCCGCGTGGGCATGGTATTGGTGGCACCTATGATGATATCTTCCTGTCCGTCACCGTTGAGATCACCCTTTTCCATGCACGGGCCAATTTGAGAGAATTTATGGGGAATGATGGGCTGGGACCTGTGAAAATCAACGAAATCATCCTGCTGATGCTCATAATCGATCAGCCCTTTTTCTTCTGTAAAAAGAAACTCCGATTCTTTCCAATTTGGGCTTCCCTCCGGCAGCGAAAGGGCTTCTGCTTCCTCCAAAACCAGCAATTGGTTGGCTTGAATATTGGTCAGGGTGGAAACACGATCTCCCGATGGCCAGCTTACCCTGAGAGAATCCACCATCAGGTGCTCCGAAAGGCCAAAGTGGACCACAGGACCCACCGAGGAAGCATATCCCCGTGAAAGAAAATGTTCCTGATACTGGTAATTGCCCTGGCACCACAACTCTACTTTCGCGCCGATGGCCTGTGAATTGTTCTCCTTACCTTTCAATTGAATTTGCAGAAAATTACCGGCTTCGGAGTGTTCCCTGGTGTTGTTCCTGTACACAAAGGCCTCATCATTCAGGTTATTCACCACATAATCGAGGTCTCCATCGTTGTCAAGATCTGCAAATGCAGCCCCGTAGGAATAGGAAGGGACCGGGTCAAACCAATCCAGATTGCGTTTGACAAAGTGCAGTTTTCCTTCATTCTCAAAGGAATAGTTTGTCACCTTCACAGCGGGCATCTTGCTGATCTTGTGTTGGGGGGTGGCCTCCGGACCGGTGACCTCGGCCTTGTAATTGGTCCAATCCTTGTCCGTCATATCCCTGGGATATCCATTGGTGACAAACAGATCCTTGTCCCCGTCATTGTCAAAATCAGCAAACAAAGGAGACCAGCTCCATTCGGTCTGATAAATCCCCATCATCTGTCCCACCTCACTATATGGGATCATCTCCCCCCGCAACAGGCCATTGTGCAGATGCAACATATTTCTCAGGTACTGATGCTCATACCCGTATTTCGCATCATTGAGGTAAAAAATGTATTCAAACCCGCCGATCGTTTGCTTCTTCCTGGAATAGTCCTCAGGCATCATATCGAGGGTGAAAATGTCCGGAAATCCATCATTGTTGATATCGGCCATGTCGTTGCCCATGGAGGATTTGGTCTGATAAGAAAGGTAGTCATCAATCCTGTTGACAAAGGTGCCGTCGCCCTGGTTGATATACAGGAGATCATTGGATATGTAGTCATTGGAAACATAGATGTCGGGGTAGCCATCCTTATTCACATCCCCCAGGGCCAGGCCCAGACCAAAGCCCTCACCCACAATGCCTGCCTCAGTGCTCACCTGGCTGAAGGTGCCATTCCCGTTGTTCCTGTATAATTCATCGTTGCTGGGAGCCGTTCCATCCATGATTTTGGGCCGGTAACTGGCCGACAACCGGTTGTTATCATAATTGCTCAGGATATAGAGATCCAGATCCCCATCCCGGTCATAGTCAAAAAATGCTGCATGCACCGAATACCCATCGTCTGCAATGCCATAGGATTCGGCCATGTCCGTGAAAAGCAATTGGCCATTGTCCTGCACCCCCTGGTTGATAAACAGCCTGTTTTTTCTTCGAGAAGGATCCTGGTAGGCGGTACAGGTCAGATACACATCCATCCATCCGTCGGTATTCACATCTGCAAAGGCCACCCCGCTGTACCACTGTCCCTGGGCCAGGTCTTCGAAACCGGAAGTGATATCGGAAAACTTAAAATTTCCCTCATTCAGGTAGATCCTGGGTGATTCCTGATTTCCGTTGAACACCAGATCAAGCCTCCCGTCGTTGTTGAGATCGGCGATCCCTACACCTGCCCCGTTGTAGATGTATTCGAAATTCATCACATGCAGGCTGTCCTTGTCGTTCACCCTGTTCATGAATTTCACCCCAGTACGATTTGCGTCGAGCAACTCAAACCTGGGTTCCTTGCCACAGGAGACCAGGGCAATGGCGAACATAATCAGGACAGCTTGTTTCATGGAATCACTTCAATCCGGGATTTAGATGAAACAAGAAAAGGAAGACTGCGCTAATTTCCAAGCTTTTTCACCAGCAGGATCATCTAAGGCGAGGATTCCCGGACGAGCCGCAATGTAAAAGGCACTACCCATCAAGAAAAGCTTACAGGTCCAGGATTTTGAGGCTTTGTTAAATGCATGCCAAAAGATCTTTTACCTGTAACAGGATGATACCTCAGTTCGTCCTATATACATTTTACACCACAAATGCATCGAACAAGTGCTATTTTTACATGCTGGATAATCTCAAACCTTAGATCATTATGCTCAGAAACTACCTGCTTATCGCACTCAGGAACCTCTTCAGGCAAAAAGGATACTCACTCATAAATATTAGCGGCCTGGCAGTGGGAATCATGAGCTGCATGTTGATAGTCTTATATGTGGCGGATGAACTAAGTTATGACAGGTTTCATGAACGGGGAGACAGGATTTACCGGTTGTTCTTTAATTATACGAGTCCCAACGGAGAGTCATTCAACCACGCCATAGGGCCCTACAGGCTGGCCGATGAACTGGCTTCCCGGTATCCTGAGATCGAAGAGGCTGTGAGGCTTTCTTTTACCTCTCCCATGCCCCTGCGACATGGAGAAATCGAATTCATAGAAGACAATGTCATGTTTGCCGATTCCAATGTGTTCAAGGTATTTTCTTTTGAGATCGAAGCGGGCGATCCTGCCACAGCGCTCATAGAACCTTTTACCTGCGTGGTATCGAACGAAGTGGCCCGCAAATTCTTCGGTGAGGAAAATCCGGTGGGCAAGTCCCTGCAGGTCAATACAGGACAGGGAGAGGGTGAGGTGAGGATTACCGGGGTGTTCAGCACCTTTCCGGATAATTCGCACATCAAACCCGATGTGCTTGTCTCCATGGCCACCGCGGAATACATCTTCAACGACCGGCAGAAATTAAATTGGGGAGAAGGCACGGTGGCCTATTACCTCTTGCTTCCCAAGAACCTTCCCAAAGAAAGCCTGGAAGCAAAATTCCCGGAGCTAATTGTTGAAATATTTGACGACGAGGAGGCTCCGAATTTTGTCCGCTTTTGGCTGCAACCCCTCTACGATACCTACCTCAAGTCGGATCTTCGATTCGATTTTGAACCCCACGGCAACCTGACGACGGTCGTAGTGTTTTCCCTGGTGGCCATGTTCATCCTGATCATTGCCACCATCAATTATATGAACCTGGCAACGGCCAGGTCGGCCCGCAGGGCCCGTGAGGTGGGATTGCGAAAGCTTGTCGGGGGGCAACGACACCAGTTGATCCGTCAGTTCCTGACCGAATCCGTCAGCCTGGTATTCATAGCCATGGTAATTGCCCTGGTATTGGCCACCTTCGTGCTGCCCTATTTCAATACCATCGCCGGGAAGACCTTTGAAGCTTCAGAATTGCTCAACTGGAAAGTGCTTTTCTTGCTTCTCCTGTCTGCAGTCCTGATTGGAATGATGGCCGGATCCTATCCTTCCTTCGTGCTTGCATCATTCCGTCCCCTCCGGGTGCTTTATGGAGATACGAGGACCGGGAAAGGCGGATTCACCCTGAGAAAGATCCTGGTGGTGCTGCAATTCAGTATTTCCATTGCCCTGATCATCTCCACCCTGGTGGTATATTCACAATGGAACCTCCTGAGCAACAAGGACCTGGGGATCAACCCGGAGAATGTGGTGATCATTCCCCGTCCGAGCAATGGCTACGATACCTTTAAGGAAGAGGTCCTGAAGAATCCGCAGGTGCTTTACGTAACCAGTTCCAACAAGCGGCCTGCCGGCAGGCTCACCAGCAACCTGGGATATACCGCCGAAGGATTGCCTGAGGATGAAGGCAAATCCATCAAGATCGTTACCGTGGATTTTGACTTTTTTGAAACCCTGGAAAACCGCATTGTGGCTGGCCGTAGTTTTTCAAATGCCTATGGCATGGATTCTGTCTCCAGCTTCATACTGAACGAAACAGCCGTCAGGGATATCGGTTGGGAGGATCCCATCGGAAAGTGGTTCCAAACGTCCACGCTGGATCCGGAAACAGACAACTGGATAACACGGAGAGGGATCGTGGTTGGGGTAGCTGAAGACTTCCATTTCGAATCGGTCCACAATACCATCCAGCCAGTATGCTTCTTTGTGGACAATTACTGGATCAACTGGATGTCGGTGAAGATCGCCGGCACAGAGACCCAGACGACCTTGGATTTCCTGGAATCGGAGTTCCTCAAAGTGGATCCCGAAGCCCAGTTTGACTACAGTTTCTACGAAGATGAAATTGAATCGCTCTATACGGCAGAAAGACAGTTCCTGAGACTATTCATCATATTTGCCCTGCTGGCCATCATTATTGCATCGCTGGGAATCCTGGGGCTGGCCTCTTTCTCGGTGGAGCAACGCACCCGCGAGATCGGGATCCGCAAGGTAGCCGGCTCAAGCGAAAAAAGGATCATCCTGCTTATATCCAAAGAATTCTCCACCCTGGTGTTGCTTGCCAATCTCCTGGCCTGGCCTGTCGCCTGGTACTTTATGAGAAACTGGCTGATGGATTTTCCCTACCGCATCAAGCTCGGGATTCCCCTGTTTCTGCTTTCCGCCCTGCTGGCGCTCATCATTGCCATGGTTACTGTGTTTTTCCAGGGCTGGCGTGCTGCCAACATGAACCCTGCCGAAGCGCTGAGGCATGACTGAGTGAGGCATTGGTGAATTCAACCAATCTCATCCGTGAGGAGAACCTGTATTGATGAGTCTGAGCTTACCGGTCCATGAGCCAGAACTCCAGTGTTTCAAGGTACTCAGGCATATATTCGGTGCCGACGAATTCTCCCATGCAGCCCGTCTCCACTTCCACCATCACATGACCGGCACCTTCGATGACCTTCACCTGATAGTCCTGATTTCTGGCAGCTGCAAGGGCAGATTCATAGGCATGAGCACCCTGCAGCGGATCGATGTTCTTATCCAGAGTACCGAAGAAAGCTAAAACAGGTATGGTGGTGCCTTGAAGTACATCCACGGGATCGAAAAAGGCATCGATATCCAGTGGCCAGGGGACCCAGTTTGATTCTTCCGAAAGGATCAGACCGGTCTGCTCATACACCCCCGGTATCTCCAGAACCATTTGGGCTGCTTCCCTGTAGACTGCATAGGTGCGTGCTTTATTCATGATCGCCCAATAATTTTCTACCGTAGCCACCTCTTCAGGGCTTCCCCCTTTACATCCAATCATCTTGGCGACCTGGTAGGCTCCCTGCTCAATCCCGTCCTCCCCTCCTCCGCTGACAACCACCATGAAGGAAATCTTATCGGTCATTTCCAGGGCAAGTGGCATCACCCACCCTGCCTGGCTGATGCCCCACAAACCCACCGTGGAAAGATCGATGGAAGGATTTGCAGAAAGTACTTCCAGGGCATCCACAATGATCCTGGCATTTTCAGTGAGTTCATATTCGGAACTAAAATGGCCTGTAGATGCACCACTGCCCGGCTTATCCCAGGAGAAAACAGCATATCCGTTGCGAAGAAAGATCTCGATCATGGGAGAAAATGGCACCGCTCCATTCCTGGTGGCTTTACCGCTTCCGTGTATCATGAGGATCACCGGATGCAAATCTCCCCGGGTCGGGATTCTCAAATCCCCCACGATGGTAAATTCACCGGAGGGGAAGGTCATTTCCCGGACCAGAGCCTGTTCGCTTCCATACTGTCGGACTTCCTCCGGGCCGTATATTTCTTTTTCACAGGCCATGAATGAAATAGCCAGCAAGAAAAGGAGATTCAACTTCAACAAAGTTCCGAAGTTATTCAGCAGACTCGCCCTGTTATTTGGGGCTTTTGCCCCCGGCTGGGGGCACCGATATGATGTTGTTGTTTTCATGGCCATGTATTGAAAATGAAGTTGGATGAATCAGTTGTTATTGATCAGGTCACCCAGACCAGAATCGGTACAGTTGATCTGAGGGGTGCCCCTGTAGAATACATTTCCCACGGAGGCAATGTCCACTTCCAGGGAGTTGTTGACCGTCACCCGGCAGTCGCCGGTTCCCGAATGCAGAACCACGCAGTGATTGACCGGCCAATCATAGGCGTTTACCTCTCCTATTCCCCTGAGTTCTATGGATAATTCCTCCCGGGCTTCCCCAGCCAGGAAGATATCGCCTACCCCGTCGTGCAGGAGATGGGAAAGTACCGGTAGTTCGATTCCAAATCGTATCTCTTCGTGCTGGTGAAGAGAAACACCCGGCTTCAGACCGATGGAAAGTGTGTGGCCGGACACCTTCCAGGTAAGCACTTCCATGATGTTTTTCTGAGCTTCCAAAGTTACAGTCTGCCGGTCCCCGGAGCTCACATACAGATTGGCCACCCCGTGGAGCTCGATTCTTGAAAAGGCGTCAAGCTCAAGGGAACGGGTATTGGTGTCGCCCTGCCCGCTGACGGACAGGTCATTCCAGGTTTCCTTCTCGCAGCTTAAAGTCATGATTGCAGCTGCAAGTACGATCGAAAACATCCTAGTTTTTTTCATGGTAGTTGTATTTAAAGATTAGTCATTATGATTTGCTTATGAGGTATGATAAATAGGCTGCATACAGAAGGCGAATCCATATCATCAGGATCAGGAAAGACAGTCCGGCCGATGCGATGAAGCCATGGATCCCCGCCGGTGTCGATAGGCAGGTGATGCCTATGCACAGGTACAGGGCCCATTGGATGAGGGTATGCCTGTAGTGCGGCGCACTTTTAACGGATCCCCGGAAGAGCTGAACTGACAAATAAACCCCTGTATGGACCATTCCAAGCAGGTACCACAGAGAGGATGATAAGGGCCAGATTGCAGCACATATGCAGACGAATCCAGCCGGCAGCAGATGATAAGCCATACCGACCGTTTGCAGGTGCTGAACATGGGTCCGAAACAGGAAGTATGAAAAGGGCCCTATCAGAAATAACTGGACCAGTCCGGCATAAAATATGCAATCATTCAGATATTTCAGAGGATTTTCAGGAAAGGCCAAATGCAGCAATAAGATCGAAAGACTGGCAGTGTAGAGTCCCAGCAAGGTCCTGTTTTTGCCTCTGAAGCGGTCCCTGACAAGGAACAATATCGAAATGAAGCCCCCAAGAAGGCTGAGGGAGATAAACAGGATGTTGCAGAATCCGGAGTAAGTACCTGGAGATGCTATTTGGATCAAGAGTGACATGCGCTAACCGATGTGTTTGTGGAACAAACTTAAGGCAGCTACATGCCAAGGAAAGAATCCGCTTAAAAGGGGAGTGTGTCAGTTTATAGGCGCACACAGATGATGTTCGCCTGAAATGACTCTATAGTGTTGATATTATGTTATTTAGCTCTTATCCCTGTATTCTGAAGGCGTTTGACCTGTGTGCTTCTTAAAACTCCGGTTGAAGGCCGATTTTGAATTGTATCCGACCTCATCGGCCAGGTCCTCTATGGTGAGCTGGTCATGCCCTGGTTCCTTC
>CBDTYO010000039.1:0-15530 GCA_965364615.1 uncultured Bacteroidia bacterium | reverse complement strand
CACGCGCAGGAAGCGGCCCATCAAGGTGTCTTCGGCCAGGACGATCAGCTTGCCTTGTTCGTCCGCATCCAAGGCCCGATCGGTGACCTGGGCCACCTTGGCCGTTCCGGTTTTCCCGGCAATCTTATAGTGGGTGTTGGACAGGTTTTCGGCCGTCCCGTTCTCCACGACCCCTTCCAGCATGGTCCTGATCTGGGCCAGGGTCTCCCTGGAACAGATATGGTTGTTGAGTACCTCGGTCCCGTACCTCTTTTTCACCTTTCCATGGGAACGGATCTCCTCCACAAACAGGGGCTTGACCATCTTTCCATCGTTGGCCACCGCATTGTACAGGGTAAGGATCTGCAGGGGGGTCATAAGCACCTCGTACCCAAAGGACATCCAGGGGAGAGAGATTCCCGACCAGGAATCACTTCCGGGATAATTGATGGAAGGTGCACCTTCACCCTTGATCTCAATGCCCAGTTTACGGTTCAGTCCCATTTCATACAGCCTGTTCACAAATTGCTCAGGCTTTTTCTCGTAGTTTGAATTGACCAGTTTGGAAATGCCCACATTGGAGGAAATTTCAAAGGCCCTCTGTGCGGTAATCTCTCCCAATCCCTTTTCTCCGCTGTCTTCCACTTTAAATCCGTGGAAGTAGGTTACACCGTTTTCCACATCCACCATATCATCGGGGTGGACATTTTTTTCAGGCACAGCAATACCTTGCCGGTTTCCACTTCCATCAGCACCACTGTTCCATGGTCCGCTCCATGGTTTTTCAGCTGTTCCAGAAGGGCATTTTCGGCCACATCCTGCAGGTCCACATCCAGGGTGGAGATCACATCGTAACCGTCCTTGGGTTCAATTTCGTTGGCATCGTTGATGGGCATCCACACATCGCCCCGGATTTTGCGCTGGAGCCGGTAGCCCTCCACCCCTCTCATCATAGGCACCTTCCAGGCCCACCACGCTTCTGTTGATATCCCTCATGATATATCCCACCGTTCTTTTGGCCAGTGGATCATAGGGCCTTTGCCTTTGGTTTTGCTGAATATACCGGACCCCTCCTTTGTATCTGCCCAGATTGAAGATGGGAAACTCTTTCACCTTCTGAAGCTGGGTGTAACTTACGTCGCGCTTGACCAGGTAGTATCGTTCTCCTCTTTCCCTGGCCCCCACCAGGTCTCTTTTGTACTGGGTCCATGTGCGGTCTCCAAACAGGCTGGCCAGCGATTTCGAAAGCTCATCCACCCCGGAGTAGCAAATATCCCGGGTAAATGATTCGGAACGGAAATCCATGTAGATCTCATAGTAAGGAATATCTACGGCAAGGAGGCGGCCATCGGAGGAGTAGATGTTGCCCCGGTTGGGTTCGATCACATTGTGACGAATGGTGCTGTTCTCCGCCTGGGCCCATTTCTCCTTCTCGAATACCTGCAGGTGGAGGGCCTTCCCCAGGATGAGCAGGCCCACCAGCAGGATGCCCAGGTAGACCAGGGAAGTGCGCAACAATATGTCCTGCTTCAGCGACATTTTACTCTTCGTTCTCTGTCAGTTTTTTGGGAGCCTCAAGGTTCTCTTCCAGTTCCAGGCCATAGCTGTCCACCAGCTTTTTCACCTCCGACTGCCTGCTGCGCCTCACCAGCTCCGAAGAGGTGGAAATGGATTTGGACCGCATCTCCTTCACATCTCTCTGCAAACCTGTCAGCCGGATCACGGTTTTTTCTGCATGGTTCCGGTTGGCAATGGAAAAGAAGGCGATGAGCACCAGCAAAAGAATGAATCGCGTTTGCTTCAATACCGCCTTTCTTGTAAGGATATTTCCGTCCACCAGGTCGCGAAAGGAGAGGCTCTTCTCCTCGATGCTCTGGTCAAATTCTATATTTTTCTTCTCCCTGCTCATCCCCCTGTTCTCTCTGCTATCCTCAGTTTGGCACTTCTGGCCCTGTTGTTTTCCCTGATCTCCTCTTCTGAAGGAGTAATTACATTTTTATTGATCAGCTTCCAGGGCGTATCGACATTTCCATAAAAGTCCTTTTCTATATTTCCCTCCAGGTTCCCTGACCGCATGAAGTTCTTCACCAGCCGGTCCTCCACGGAGTGGTAGCTTATTACCACAAGCCGGCCCCCTTTCTTCAGACAGCCGGCCGTTTGTTGCAGCATTTCCCCGAGCGATTCCATCTCCCGGTTCACCTCGATCCTCAGGGCCTGGTACACCCTTGCCAGGAACTTGCTTGGCTGGTGCCTCGGGATGAACCGTTTCAGGGCCCCTTCAAGGTCCCCCGTGGTTTCAATGCTCTTGTTTTGCCTTACATTGACAATGGCCGAGGCAACTGCACCGGCATTTCCCAACTCGCCATAAGACCTTAAGATGCTGACCAGCTCCTCCCGGCTTGATTCATTCAATACCTGAGATGCACTTCTCCGGCTGCGCACATCCATGCGCATGTCCAGCACAGTATCCGCCTTAAATGAAAAACCCCTCTCCGGTTGGTCGATTTGATGTGAGGAGATGCCCAGGTCCGCCAGAATTCCATCCACCTTATCGATGGCATGGTATCTCAGGAAGTGTTTTAAGTATCTGAAGTTTGCCCCGACAAAGGTGATTCGTTTGTCGTCCGGAACATTGGCTGAGGCATCCTGGTCCTGATCAAATACTACAAGCCTGCCATGTTTACCCAATCTGTTAAGAACTTCGAGAGAGTGACCCCCTCCTCCAAAGGTCAGGTCTACATAGCTGCCCTTTGGTTTGATGTATAGTCCGTCAATGCTTTCATTCAACAAAACTGGCTTATGATAGCCCATTATGTATCCGGTTCGTCTATTGATCCGCCTAATATTTTCTCTGCCATGGCCGCAAAGTCATCATCCGCCACACTGACCTTGCCATACTGATCCGAAGCCCAGATTTCAATCTTCCCCGACTGTCCCGCCAGCACTACCTCATCCTTGATCCCCGCAAATTCCATGAGTCTTTTGGGCAGGAGCATCCTGTTATTGGCATCCAGCGATACTTCTGCGGTTCCTGAAAAAAACATCCTCAGGAATCGTGCATGCTCCTTGTTGTAGGGATTGGTTTTGGAGCGGATGATTTGGTTCTGGCGCTCCCATTCCTCCATGGGGTACATGATCAGGCAGGTCTCAAACAAATCCCGCTTCAGCACAAAGCCATCCTGAAGGACCTCCCTGCTCTGCTTTTTGAACGCAGCAGGAAAGGAGAGACGTCCTTTGGAATCCAGCCTGACCGTATAGTCTCCAATAAAGGTAATCATAGGGCTTTCACGGGTTTGAGCGTAAAAATAGTACTTTTTCACCACTTTGTACCATTTTGACCCACTTTTTCCCACTTTGTTAATAACTTATCTTTTAATACTTTTGTCTTTGCACTATGGCGAGGTAGCGCCAGAATTGATCTTCCATGGACGAAGCAACCCATAAGATAAATTTTAAACCCATCAATATCAGGGATTTATTCATGGACAAAAATCCCAGGCTGGCTCGCTGGATCCCGGGCTTCGTTTATCGGCTTTTGTCACGCATTTTGAGGATCGACTTCATGAACGATCCCATTCTTTACAACCATGGCTACAAAAAAGATGTGGATTTTGCCCGGGCCTCCATTGAAGCCTTCAATGTGAGTCTGGAGGTACAAGGAAGGGAACATCTGCCCAAGAAAGGCCGTTTTATCTTTGTGGCCAACCATCCCCTGGGAGGTTTTGATGGGATGATGATTATCAGCGAGTTATCACGCAATTATCCCGATCTGAAGGTACTTGTGAATGACCTTCTGACCAACGTGAAAAACATGGACGGGATCTTTGTACCCATCAACAAGCATGGGGCCCAGGCAGTGGAAAATGTACGCCGCATCAATGCCATATTTGAGTCTGACCAGCAGGTCATGTCCTTCCCGGCAGGACTGGTCTCCCGGAGGAAGAAAGGGGTAATCAGGGATGTCCCCTGGCAAAAAAGCATCATTACCAAAGCCAAACAAACCCAACGGGATATCATCCCCATCCATGTGTCGGGAAGATGCTCCAATTTCTTCTATAACCTGGCGAATACCCGTAAGTTTCTGGGAATTAAAGCCAACCTGGAGATGTTTTTCCTGCCCAATGAGTCTTATAAGCACCGGAACAAACATTTTGTAATCACCTTCGGCAAGCCGATACCCTACCAAACCTTCGATAAGCGTTTTACCCCGATTCAATGGGCAGCGCTTGTCCAGGACTACACATATTCCCTGGTGGAGAACCCTGAGGGTACATTCACCTACCAAAACAAGCCATCCTGAGCTTATGAAAATGAAAGATATCATTCCCCCGGTTCCGCTTGAAGCCCTTATGGACGAACTTACTCAAGACAAGTTCATCAGAAAGACAAATAAGGCCGGAAATAAAATCTATATCATCAACGCGGAAAATTCCCCCAACGTCATGCGTGAGATCGGGCGCCTCAGGGAGCTATCGTTCCGCAATGCGGGTGGTGGAACAGGTCTGGAATGTGACCTGGATGAATACGATACCGGTAAAGATTCCTACCAGCAACTGATCGTCTGGGATCCCGATGAGGAAACGATCCTGGGGGGTTACCGCTTTCATATTTGTGATCCGAGCAGCTGTGTGGTGGATGGAAAAGTGAAGCTGGCCACATCCAAGTTGTTCGATTTTTCAGAGGAGTTTATTCGAAATTATCTGCCCCACATGATCGAATTGGGACGTTCCTTTGTACAGCCCAAATACCAGAGCACAGCCCTCAGAAGAAAGGGGCTTTACGCACTGGACAACCTTTGGGACGGGCTTGGGGCCCTGGTACTTGACCATCCCAACAAAAAGTACATGTTCGGAAAGGTCACCATGTACCTCCACTACCACCAGATGGCCAGGGATATGATCCTGTTTTTCCTCAACAAGCATTTCCCCGACCGGGAGGGACTGGTCACGCCAAAGGAACCCCTGAAAATGGCCACTGACCGGGCCAAACTCACAGCCATATTTACCGGTGTGGGATATGAAGAAGACTACAAAATCCTGTCCAGGGAAGTGAGGGCCTGTGGAGAAAACATTCCCCCCCTGATCAATGCTTACATGAATCTCTCTCCTTCCATGCGGACCTTTGGCACGGTATTGAACAAAGGCTTTGGAGATGTGGAAGAGACCGGGATCATGATCACTTTAAACGATCTCTACAAAGCGAAAGTGGAGAGGCATGTGATGAATTATGTGCCCAAGCAGTTGCAAAGGATCAAGAACATCCGTCGCCGCGACCTGAAAATCCAGAAATTGATCAGGCGTTTTCAGTTCACCAGGAAAAGCTGACCGGGCTTTGCGAGCCCAGCGCTGACCGGGGCATGCCCGGCGAATTCAGGCAGGCTCAGTTAATAGGCCCGGGAATTGATCCCATGAATGTAGTTCAGGAATGAGTTGCTGACCACCTTGTTCCCCCCGGGGGTGGGATAATCGCCCGTGAAATACCAGTCGCCCAGATCATCGGGCACGGCCTTGTGCAGGTTTTCAATGCTCTGGTAAACTATCTTTACTTCGGCTTTCACATCCGAATCGGTGAGCATCTCTGAGATCTTATCGCTGATCTGTTCCGCGGTAAAGGGCTTGTAAATATCCTTTACATGGTTCACATACTCCTCTTTGGGCAGGTCTTTCTGCGCAGAACACTTTTTATATACCTCGTTGATCACGTGCTGCATCTCATGTTCCTTCAGCAGCTCAATGGCGGCCTGGAAGGCAGTGAAATCAGCCAGTTTGGCCATATCGATCCCATAGCAATCGGGATACCTGATCTGCGGGGAAGACGATACCACCACAATTCTTTTGGGCCCCAGCCTGTCCAGGATCTTAATGATGCTTTGCTTCAGGGTGGTGCCCCTCACGATGCTGTCGTCGATGACCACCAGGTTGTCCAGGCCCGGACGAATGGTGCCATAGGTGATGTCATATACGTGGCTCACCATGTCTTTTCGCCCTTTGTCCTGAGAAATAAAAGTGCGTAATTTCAGGTCCTTGATGGCCACTTTTTCGATGCGGGCCCGTTCGGTCATGATTTCCAGGATCTTTTCATGGCTGCCATTCCCATTGAGTTCCTTGAGCTGCTCCCATTTTCGTCTGATCATATGGTCCTCAACTCCCTTGACCATGCCATAAAAGGCAGATTCCGCGGTGTTGGGAATGAAGGAGAACACCGTATTCTCCACGTCGTTATCTATGGCTTCCAGGATGGCGGGGACCAGCAATTTTCCCAGTTTCTTTCGCTCCCGGTAGATCTCCCGATCGCTCCCCCTGGAGAAATAGATACGTTCGAAAGAACAGGATTTCTTTTCCTGTTCCTCCCTGATCCTGTCCAAAGAAATCACTCCGTCTTTTTTCACCACCAGCGCATGACCGGGAGGCAGCTCTTTGACCTGGTCAAATTCCACATTCATGGCCGTTTGGATCGCCGGACGCTCCGAAGTCACAATGACGATATCCTCATCGTGGTAGTAAAAGGCCGGCCTGATCCCCCAGGGATCGCGCATGGCAAAAACATCCCCGTGGCCCATCATTCCAGCCACGGTATAACCCCCATCCCAGCGCTTACTGGCCCCCTCCAGAATTTTGGACACATTGATATTCTTCCCGATCTGCCGGGTGATATCCCGGTTGGAAAAACCCTGGGATTTATATTTGTCAAACAGGCGCTGATTCTCATTGTCCAGAAAGTGACCCACTTTTTCGAGCATGGTCACCGTATCGGAATACTCCTTGGGATACTGCCCCAGATCCACCAGGATATCGAACAGCTCATCCACATTGGTCAGGTTGAAGTTCCCCGCCATCACCAGGTTCCTGGTCCGCCAGTTGTTCTGGCGCATGACCGGATGCAGGTTCGAGGTGCGATTGGATCCAAAAGTCCCGTAGCGCAGGTGCCCCAGGTAGGCTTCTCCTGCAAAAGGAAGGTGATCTTTGGCCCACTTGGGATCGTTGAAGGCATCATAACTGAGTTTTTCAGCCTCTTCCCAACGGGTGTATATTCGCTTGAAAATCTTGTTGATGGCTGAAGATCCGGTCTCTCTGTCGCGGCTGAAATACTTTTTCCCCGGGGGAGTGTCGAGCTTCAGGCTGACCAGTCCTGCTCCATCCTGACCCCTGTTCCGCTGCTTCTCCATCAGCAGGTATAATTTTTCAAGTCCGTATCTCCAGGAACCATATTTGAGTTGATAGTACTCCAGGGGCTTAAGCAAACGGATCAGTGCGATGCCGCACTTGTGTTTTACTTCGTCAGTCATACATCCTTTCTGCTAGTCAGCATTCTTGGGAACGATAAAATCATCCACGATAAAAGTGTTGGGGAAATTTCTCTCTATCCTGTCGATCAATTTCAAGGCCTCGCTGCGGGTCCGGCAGTCTCCTACATAAATCTTGAAAAAGGGTTCGTCATAACGGTTGTAGGCATCAATCTCGGGATAGAGGGTCAGGAACCTGGCTTTTACACGCTGCTGTTCCTCCTTGGCGCCCACTCCGCTTTCAGAGAAGATCCTGATCCGGTAACCCGGTATGCCTGAGCTGCTTTTATTGCTGTTCAGCAATTTGTAGTAATTGGATACCAGTAGGGTGTCCATCTCCAGTTTGACCCTGTTATTGCGTCCCCCCTCCTGCAAAGACATCAGCAGGTCCCCACCTGACCCAGGCTGGCTCGGTTGAGACATGAGCATCATGGAGGTCCAAAGGGTGAAAAGAACAAACAATGAGAATCGTTCCATCTGACTGATTTGAGTGACAAAATTAATCAAATTTGTATTCGGTTTGTCATCCAATGAATAATTTGATTACATTGACTCTCCTCACAGCTAGCTGGAAGGATTCGTCGATAAATTTTAAGAATACATTCACCTGATGCAGCCACAATCGCATAAGAAACAGCGCCGGAGAGAGGTGTGGATGGGATTGATTACCCTGCTGGCTGCTTTCAGCTATGTGGCATCCCTGCTTCTGGATTTCAATTTTGTCAGTCCATATGCCACCATTCAGGAGGACCTGGCCTACCTTTCAAACCATTTACAAAACCTGCAGATCAGTGTGTGGGCCTGGCTGATCACAGCTTTAATAACCTTTGTGGCCATCCCCTTTTACCTCTTTCTGTTCCACAGGCTGATCAAGGTACTGCCCTGGCTGAATGCATTGATACTGCTGGGTGCCTCGGGGGGATTCCTGATGATGGGTCTGACCGGGCTGGCTCTTTTCCATGACCTTACCACTGTGGTGCAAAACGGGATTGAACTGGCCGATGAGCAAACCCGGCTGGACCTGCTGTCCATGTTCCATGACGAACAATTCTATCGTCGTATAGGAAGCAGCTTCCTGGGCACCTTTGTATTTATCCTGGGCCTGACCAAGTTCTGGATCAAGAGATATCCCCTGGTCTCTTCCGTACTTCTGATAATCTCAGGTCCCGTCATGATTTATTTCAACTGGAACGACCCTGAAC
Source organism: uncultured Bacteroidia bacterium (assembly GCA_965364615.1). GTDB lineage: Bacteria > Bacteroidota > Bacteroidia > Bacteroidales. Next base: position 7,067 of record CBDTYO010000039.1, on the reverse strand, counting down.
ACCTTATCAGAACGGCCGCCATGGCCGGTATTGTCATAGGAATGGCCATCTTCTGTGTGAGACTCATCAACAAGGGCATACAAAAAGAAGAAGGGGCTTAATTCTCCATGGCCGCGGCCACTTCATCGGTCACATTGAGGTTGTGGGAAACCACCTGGACATCGTCGTCATCCTCAAATTCCTCTATGATCTTCATGATCTGAACAGATTGTTCCAGGCTCAGATCCAGGGCATCATTGGGAATTCTTTGAAGTTCTGCGCTTTCCGGTTCGAGGTCCATGGCCTGAAGTTTCAATTGTACATTGTGGAAGTCTTCCATGGGAGTGGTGATCATAAAAGTATCATCTTCCAGTTCGATGTCCTCTATGCCAGCATCAATCATCTCCAGCTCAAACTCTTCGGGATCGAGATCTCCCTTGGGCAGACTGATGATGCCCTTCCGTTCAAACATGAAGCTGAGTGATCCATGGGTTCCCAGGTTGCCGCCGCGCTTGTTGAAAATGGCACGCACATTGCTTACGGTCCGCAGATGGTTATCGGTCAGGCAGTCAATGACCACCCCGATTCCATGAGGCAACATTCCCTCAAAGGTGAGCTCCTGGAAATCCGAGCTGTCTTTGTTGGCTTTATTGATGGCACGCTGGATGGTATCTTTTGGCATGTTCATGCCACGGGCATTCTGCACAGCAGAGCGCAGCCTCGGATTGGCATCCACATCGGTCCCTCCCACGCTGGCAGCCACTGTAATCTCCTTGATCAGTTTGGTGAATAGTTTTCCACGTTTGGCATCATTGGCGCCTTTCTTGCGCTTGATGGTCGACCATTTGCTGTGTCCTGACATAATTCTGGTGCAATATTTATTGCAAAATTAGAAAAATGCCGGTAAGCTAAAAACCCATCATCTGCGGATCACCTGAACTCCTCCGAAAACAACATCCACCTTGATGTCGATATGGGCGGTATCGGCCCGCCAGGAATCGCTCTCATAGACGGTGGTGCCGAATACGGCATTGTTCCCATCGGGTAGCTCGGCCCCGGCAAAAACGGCATCGGCTTTGATCCTGACAGGTTTGTCCCTGGGGATGATGATCTGAGTTCCTCCAAAGACAGTGCTCACCTTGGCATGAAAACTGCCATTGTCCAGGTTCACATTGGTGAAATCGTAAACCCCCTTGGCAAACAACACCGTATATTCCTTGCCCGACTCCGGATTGTCATAGACCCTTTCGTTGAAAATGGTCTCCTCCGGACTGAAATGCCGTTCTGAGATAAATGTCCTGCCAAACAGGATCTTGAGCCCGATCAATACCAGGAAGATTCCGATCACTACCTTGAATACCGGAAAATCCACATTGAATACCACCTTGATAATAAGTGCGACCCCCAGTAAGAGTAAAAACGCACCCCAGAATAATCCTGCTCCCATTTTCATCTGTTTAAAATTAAAATAATACAATCTTTGGTACAAGTATAAGGGGCCATGACCGTTCCGGAAAGCACAATTCGGTCAACGGTGGCATATTATCGGTAAATGGTCTTTTTTTCTACCTTTGCCCTCCATGCCAGGACGCAAGCTCTATATAGAAACCTATGGCTGCCAGATGAATGTGGTGGATAGCGAAGTGGTGGCTGCCATTCTTCAGCAGCACAACTATCAGGTCACCGAATCATTGGATGAGGCCGATCTGGTGCTGGTCAACACCTGTTCCATCAGGGACAACGCCGAACACCGTGTCAGAACCAGGATCCGTGAATTCGGCCGGCTCAAGGAAAAAAGCCATTCCTTTTCGGTGGGGGTGATCGGTTGCATGGCCGAGCGGCTCAAGGAGAAACTGCTGGAGGAGGAAGGTGCGGTCGATCTGGTCGTGGGTCCGGATGCCTACCGCAATCTTCCTGCCCTGCTGCAGGAGGTGGAGAGCGGTCAGAAGGGGATCAACACCCTGTTGTCGCTGGAAGAGACCTATGGCGATATACGGCCTGTAAGGATGGATCGCAACCACGTGACTTCCTTTGTGGCCATCATGCGGGGCTGCAACAATTTTTGTGCCTATTGCGTGGTTCCGGGGACCCGTGGCCGGGAACGCAGCCGGGATCCCGAAACCATCCTTCGCGAATGCACCGAGCTTTTCGATCAGGGATACAGGGAGGTGACCCTGTTGGGACAGAATGTCAATTCCTATCGCTGGAAAAAGGAGGGTCTGGTTTTGAAGTTTGAAAAACTGCTGGAACAGGTGGCAGGAATCGATCCCCGATTCAGGGTTCGTTTTGCCACCTCCCATCCCAAAGACATGTCCGATGAATTGCTCAAGGTCATTGCCAGGTATCCCAATCTGTGCCAATCGATCCACCTGCCGGTGCAGTCGGGAAGCAGCAAGGTGCTTGAGCGCATGAAACGCAGGTATACAAGGGAGCACTATATGGACAGGATCCTGGCGATCCGCAAATACCTGCCCGGGGCTTCCATCTCCACTGACATCATTGCAGGATTCTGCGGGGAGACCGAAGAGGAGCACCAGCAAACCCTCAGCCTGATGGAATGGGCCGCCTATGATTTTGCTTATATGTTCAAATACAGCGAGCGCCCTGACACCTTCGCAGCCGATACACTCGAAGACGATGTACCGGAGGAGATCAAGGCCCGGCGCCTGCAAGAAATCATTGAACTGCAGGCAAGATTATCTTTGCTGAGCAAGCAACGCGATGTGGGACAGAGCTACGAGGTCCTGGTGGAGGGCACCTCAAAAAAATCGACCGATCAACTCTATGGCCGCACTGCTCAAAACAAAGTGGTTGTATTCCCAAAAGGAAACCTGAGACCCGGAGATTATGCCAGGGTCATGATCACGGACTGCACCTCAGCAACCCTGATGGGAAAGGTGGTATAGGGGAGTCAGTCGAGCAGCTGCAGTATTTTGTCCCGGACAGGGGCACGGGTGCAAATGACCAGTTCATCTTCCAGCTCCAACAGGCCCATCAACTCCTTCACTTCCTCTGTAGGATTGCACAGTTTGAATTCGCTTCCATTCTGCCTGGCATGTTCTGTGATGCTCTGCAGGACATGGAAACCTGAGGTATCAATGAATCTGATCCCCTCCAGGTTGAAGATCACAGCAATTCCCGGTTCCTGTAACAACTCCTTGAGCTGTTCCCTGACCAGGTCGGAAAACAGGGTGTTCAAGCGGTTCACCTGGAAGAGCTCCACCCTGTATTCACTACCTTCCTTTGCAATTTTCAGCATATCTATGGGTCACAATAACAGTCTGCAAAGTAAAGTGTATCTTTTTCCCACAGGGTCTGAGAAAGGATGAAGTTTTTCACAAAAACCTGTGAATAATTTAATTGAAAGCGTCAGGGTACCAGCGTACTGCATTGGTGTAATATATCTTTCTCAGCACCTTGGGATCCAGATCCAGACCCTGAAATTCCTGATCCACATTGCGGGAGGTCAGGAGATCGTCGGTGGCAAAATAGGCCCAGTCGGAATGCCATTCGTTCTCGAGCCAGGCCCGTTTCTGTTCGCCAAAATCGCCCGAAACTCCCAGATCCGTGGCATAGAGGAGGCGGTCCTGGTAATTGACGATAAAGGCCCTCACCTTTTCCCTGTCCTGCACCTGGAAATGGCACACCCTGGCGGCCATATCGACGGCAAAATTGGGATAGCGGTCAAGCCGTTCGGCCAGCACATCCACATCCCATTCCAGGCTCCCCAGGTGCGCTCCCACCATCTTCAGATTGGGATAGGTGGCCAGCACATGATCCCTGGATTCCATCAGCCTTTCATGGCTGGGAATATGGGTTTGCAGGTATGCATGGTATTGGGGATTATTCCTGAAATAACTCTTATCGCCACTTACCGTCATGGAATCTATGGGAAGCCAGCAATTGAGAGGCTCCCCTATGTGGGTCAGGAGAGGTTGTGCGCTTTGTTCCATAAATTCCAGAATGGGCTCAAACAGGGGATCGTCCAGGAACACAAAGCGGCCAATGCTGTCCCGGAAAGTCATTCCAATGTCCTTCCATATCTTAAAACCCACCGCACCCTGATCCAGGTCCTCCTGGAGTTTCTGCACCACCCTTTCCGCCCATCCGGGCTCTTCAAATCCTTCCATGGAAAAAGTAGCCAGCCATTCAATGTCTTCCGGGTAGGCCTCCTTCATATCCATGGCAAACTCCTTTTGGTCATCGATGTAATCCTGGCTATTGGACCGGGTGTTGATGGTCAATACTTGGCAACCTTCCGACAGGGCATACTCCATGACAGCCGTATCGGCGGTCCTAATGTGCACATGGGCATCGATCTTGGGCAAGCGTTGATATAGCTTTTCCGTATCCGCGGTACAGGCAGAGAACAACAGCAACATGGCCAGAACGGGAACAGATAGCTTTTTGAGGGTCTTCATGGGAAAGGGAATGAAATTAAATTCTGATATAGATCTTACGTTTGTGTAACCACTGACAAATGTACCAAAGCAGGAACAAAACAATGGCACTGGTCAGGATGGAGGCCGTCAGGTCTCCCATCCAGCCAAAGAGTGCAAAGGTAAAAGGATGGATGATGGCTTCGAGAAAGACAGCCCCACCCACATGGGCGAACAAATAAATGAACAGGGGATTCATTCCCACCACCCGGAAGAATATGGACCACTTCTGCCTTTTCCGCATATCAATCAACCAGTAGGAAAAAGCCAGGGTCAGGAAGGTCCAGCCTCCCGTCACGATCACAAATGAGGATGTGCTGATCCTTTTGATGATCGGAGTAAGGGGATTGAGTCCGTATCCTATAATGACTCCAAGCACTCCGGCGATCACCAGAATCATCAACTTGTTCCCCGGCCTTCGCTGACTCATGAGCAATTGTCCGGCCAGCACCCCCCAGATGGTATGGGCCGTGGTGGGAATGGCATTGAAGGAAACCCAGTGCCCGTGCAGGTCAGCTCCGCCGTATTGCAGGTCCAGCCAGGTCCCGAAATTCTCATTGGGAACAAAGGGATGGTTGAATCCTTCCACCCAGAATCCCCGGTAGATGAGCTCGGTCAGAGCAATGAGCACAAAGGAAAAGACAATCTGCACCCAGGCAGGTTTCTTCATGACCAGAAAGGCCAGGATATACGTGACGGCAAGTTGTGCCAACACATTCTGAAAGCGAAACACGATTTTCCCCGGATCGATGCAATAGAGGGCCCATCCCAGAAACAGCAATAAGAGGGCCCTTTGAACCGCATGCCGGTTGATCTGTGACCGGGACTGACCCCGCTTCAGGCGGTTGGCCATGGAATAGGGCATGGCCACTCCCACGATGAACATGAAATAGGGCTGGATCAGATCCCAGAACCTAAGTCCGTTCCAGGGATGGTGGTGGAACTGCTCGGCAATGGAATATATGACAGTTCCTTCCAGGGAGGGATCATACAAGTAAGAAAAAAGGTGGGTGAATTCGGCAATCAGCAAAAACATGGTGGCGCCCCGGAAAAAGTCAAGCGACAATAAACGTTCCGGGCTTTTGGAAGTAGCAGTATTTGTCATGGCCTTATAAAAATAGCTTTTTGCTATTTCTCATACAAGCGCTTCGCCAGTGCATGTTCCAGCATCTCTTCATAAAGATGCAGCTGGATATCCAGAATTTCGCCGTAGCTGACCATGGGCTCAGGCTGGGTTTCGCTTACTGTACCGTGACTGCATTCGAAGGTGAAGGCCATGGTGCCGGAGACATGGTGCAGGGCTGAGATCAAATTGAAACTGTGCTGGGGAGGGAAGGTCTCATCTTCCTTGATTGGCAAATCAATCCAATCATCCGGAATGCTGGGAAGCCCCAATGAAGCGTAACGCTTATTCAAGCTCCGGGTCAGGGTATCTATCCGGTGTTTCAGGTACCAGGGAACATAGTGGGCCGGAAGGATCCGGGCCTTTTGGTGATGGGAATGCAGGGATACGGTCATATCGGGGGCTTCAGAGCGGGCTATCTCCAGGATGGCTTGGGTTTCAGAAGCCATGGGAGCAAACCAGTCGTCGTGCATCATATTGATCCCGTCATCATTGAAATAGGCCCCAAGAATGCCCACATTCCCTTTCATGGGATGCAGCGACTTGGCCTGGGGCCATCCCCAGGAGCTTCCGTCCGTGCGCGTGCCCTGTCCGTACTTGGTCATGATCTCCACCGGGATGCCCACAAAACTGTCGTAGGGACAACGTTTGCGTCCATCCGGATTGCCGCAGGGCACAATGATCACCCTGCATTGCTCCAGTTTCCGCAGCAGGGAGGGCCAGGCCTGTCCCCGGTGATCTTTACCGGTTTCCGCCACATGGATCAGGTTGATCAGGCCCACCAGGCCTTCCACTTCATGTCCATGCACAGGTCCCAGGAAAAAGACCACTGGTCTGTGGCTGCTGTCTTTCCTGGCATAATAGGCCGGATTCCGGGCAGCCACAGCCGAATTGTAATTGGCCTGGGTATGAAAGTTTTCTTTTTCCCCGTAATACACGGCATACACAGGCCTGCCACCCGGGGAGGTGGCCACCACCCTGCTTTCTCCCCGTTTGAGCAGCTCGATTTCCTGGTCCACATGGTCCAGGGTGGACCGGTAAAAATCAGGGATATTGCCGGGATTGGGCGGATCGCCCTGATCGATGGGAACCTGTGCCAGGGCAGAGGTGCCCAGGAAGGCTGCCAGCAAAACAAGTATCCTGAAGTGACCTGACATGGGAAACGGTGTTTATTGCTTCAAATCCAGTTTCAGGTGGAGCTCCTTCAGTTGATCCTGGGAGATGGTGGAGGGAGTATCGATCATCACATCGCGCCCGGCGTTGTTCTTCGGGAACGCGATTACATCACGGATCGATTCAATGCCGGCAAAAAGAGCCACCCAGCGATCAAATCCAAAAGCGATCCCTCCGTGGGGTGGAGCTCCGTAACGAAAGGCGCTCATGAGGAAGCCAAACTGTTTCTGGGCCTCTTCCTTGGAAAATCCCAGGTTGTCGAACATCTGCTTCTGAAGACCTTCATCGTGGATCCGGACAGCACGCCGGAGAAGCTGGTCCGACTCTACGCCATGCGGGACATGCGGACGATC
>CBDTYO010000038.1:0-15538 GCA_965364615.1 uncultured Bacteroidia bacterium | reverse complement strand
CATCTTCGAAGTGGTTGCTCAGGTCAAAGTTGGTGGTGCGGAAATTTCCCGACTTAGTGATGACCAGAAGACTGTCGTCGCCCGAGAATTCCCCAAGGAATGTGCCCCTGGCATCCACATTCAGACGCATTACATCTTCGTCGAACCAGATTTTCCTTCCGCCCAGGGTGGAAACGCCCTTTTCCTTCATCACGATCTTCTGCACCGAATACTTGGTGAGGATATTGCCCATGGCCCCCCGTCCCTTGATGGCCAGCTCGGCAAAGTCAAATTCGAAAATGGGATTCTTTAAACGGGGCCTGGGCCGCAGATACACCTTGATGACTTCTCCCTCACCATTTGGATTGGCGCTGAAATAGAGCACCTTGGTGTGTGGATGTTCTTTGCCGATGTTGTACTGTTTGTCGCGGGTGATCCCGGTAACCGGTGCCCGTTTGACCATTACGTTGCCCGAGTTGCCATCGAAATAAGCCACGTTGTAGATGGTTCTCTTGTCGTTTCGCTTGAATACGGCGGCATGGATGATGTCTTTGCCCACAAATTGTTTGTCGGCCACCTTGGATATGGTATAGGTCCCGTTTTTCAGGAATACAATGATGTCATCAATGTCGGAACAATCACACACATATTCATCCTTTTTCAGGCCGGTTCCAATAAAGCCATCCTTGGCATTCATATACAGCTTCTGGTTGGCCACCACCACCTTGGTGGCTTCAATGCTTGCGAAATTACGGAGCTCGGTGCGGCGTTCCTTTCCTTTGCTGTACTTCTTTTTGATCTGTCTGAAATACTCGACGGTATAGCTGACCAGGTTTTCGAGGTGGTTTTTCACCTCTTTCATTTCTTCTTCCAGGCCTTTGATGTGTTCATCGGCCCTTTTCACATCGTATTTGGAAATGCGCTTGATTTTGATCTCGGTGAGCTTCACAATGTCCTCCTGGGTCACCTCCCGCATCAGCAATTTCTTGTATGGTTCCAGGCCTTTGTCGATGGCCTCGATGACTTCTTCCCAGGTCTCGCACTCCTCAATATCCCGGTAGATCCTTTTTTCAATAAAAATCTTTTCCAGGGAGGAAAGGTGCCAGTTTTCCTCCAGCTCATTGAGCCTGATTTCCAGTTCCTGCCGGAGCAACTCCTTGGTGTGGTCGGCATTGACTTTCAGGATCTCACTGACTCCCACAAAACGAGGCTTGTCATCCTCGATTACACAACAATTGGGAGAGATGGAGATTTCACAATCTGTGAATGCATATAGGGCATCTATGGTCTTATCGGAACTTACATTGGATCCCAGGTGTACAAGGATCTCCACATTTTCAGCCGTATTGTCGTCGATCCGCTTAATTTTGATCTTCCCCTTTTCACTGGCTTTAATAATGGTATCAATCAGGGTCCCGGTATTTTTCCCATAAGGAAGATCTTTGATAACCAGGGTTTTGCTATCCACTTTTTCGATCCTGGCCCTGACCCGTACCGCCCCTCCGCGAAGACCATCGTTGTAGCGTGTGACTTCTGCCAGGCCCCCCGTGGGGAAATCGGGATAGAGTTCAAAATCCTTTCCCTGAAGGTATTTGATGGATGCATCTATGAGCTCAATGAAGTTGTGGGGCAGGATCTTGGAGGAAAGTCCCACCGCGATGCCTTCAGCGCCCAGCGCCAGCAGCAAAGGGAACTTCACCGGCAGGGTGACGGGCTCCTTGTTGCGCCCGTCATAAGATAGTTTCCATTCGGTGGTTTTGGCATTGAACAGCACCTCATTGGCAAAGGGCGAAAGACGGGCTTCGATGTACCTGGATGCAGCAGCGCCGTCGCCCGTGTAGATATTCCCCCAATTGCCCTGGGTATCGACCAGCAGCTCTTTTTGTCCGATGGAAACGAGGGCATCCCCGATGGAAGCATCCCCATGGGGATGGTACTGCATGGTGTTTCCAATGATGTTGGCAACCTTGTTGAAGCGGCCATCATCAATGCGTTTCATGGAATGCAGGATCCTTCTCTGCACCGGCTTCAGTCCGTCGATGATGTGAGGCACTGCCCTTTCCAGGATGACATAAGAGGCGTAATCAATGAAATAGTCCTCGTACATTCCCGTGAGACGGGTAATTTTTACCTCATCTCCGGAATGTTCCTCTCCATGGGGTGACTCTAAAGATGTATCTTCGAATTCTGTCATTGATCTTTAATGATTCACGTCGATTGTTAAGCCAGCGGTCCCTCAGGGTTTCAGGCCACCTCATCCACCGGATCTTCCTCCACCCTGAGCCTGTCAATGATGAAATCCTGTCGTTCCGGGGTATTTTTCCCCATGTAAAAGGCCAGGATTTCCTGCAGGTCATCGTCCTTTTTCAGGCGAACGGGTTGAAGCCTGATATCGGGACCGATGAAATGCTTGAACTCATCGGGAGATATTTCACCCAGACCTTTAAAACGCGTGATTTCAGGATTGCGGCCCAGTTTTTCCACAGCCTGTCTTCTTTCTTCTTCCGAGTAGCAGTAAAGGGTCTCTTTCTTGTTCCTGACCCGGAACAAGGGGGTCTGGAGGATAAAAAGATGGCCGTTGCGCACCAGGTTGGGGAAAAACTGGAGAAAGAAGGTGAGCAAAAGCAGCCGGATATGCATTCCATCCACATCGGCATCTGTGGCGATTACCACATTCTTATACCTCAAACCATCGAGACCATCTTCAATGTTCAGGGCTGCCTGGAGGAGGTTGAATTCTTCGTTCTCATACACCACTTTTTTGGTCAAGCCGAATGAATTCAGTGGTTTTCCCCGCAGGCTGAAGACAGCCTGGGTATTTACATTTCTTGATTTGGTGATGGATCCGGAGGCAGAATCCCCCTCGGTGATAAACAGGGTGGATTCATTTTTCAGCTCATCTTTCCCGTTGTAATGAATGCGGCAGTCGCGCAACTTTTTATTATGCAGGTTGGACTTCTTGGCCCTTTCCCTGGCCAGCTTCTTGATGCCTGAAATGGCTTTGCGTTCCTTCTCTGATTCCTGGATCTTTCTCAACAGGGCATGCGCCGTATCCCCATGTTTGTGGAGATAGTCGTCCATCTTGCTGTTCAGAAAGTTCATGATGAAATTCCTGACCGAAGGTCCCTCGGGCCCGATGTCCTTGGAGCCCAGCTTGGTTTTGGTCTGGGATTCAAACACCGGTTCTTCCACTTTGATGCTGATGGCAGCAATGATGGAGGTACGGATATCGGAAGCGTCAAAATCCTTCTTGTAAAAGTCACGCACGGTTTTTACCAGGGCTTCTTTGAAAGCCACCTGGTGCGTACCACCCTGGGTGGTGTGCTGACCGTTCACAAAGCTGTAATATTCTTCTCCGTATTGGTTTCCGTGGGTGATGGCCACCTCGATGTCCCCGTTTTTCAGGTGGATGATGGGGTAGAGGCCTTCTCCGCTCATGTTCTCCTGGAGCAGGTCCAGCAATCCGTTCTTGGACTGAAATTTCTGTCCGTTATAATCAATGGTCAGCCCGGTGTTGAGGTAGGTGTAATTCCGGAGCATGGCCTCGATGTACTCATCTATGAAATTGAATTTCCCGAACAGGGTGTGGTCGGGTTCAAAGATGATTTCGGTCCCATTCTTTTCGGAGGAATTCCGCTGTGGGTGATTCTTTACGAGTTCCCCTTCACTGAAGTCCACAGCCTTGGCTTTTCCTTCCCGGACAGACTGGATGGTGAAACTGGCAGAGAGTGCATTGACCGCCTTGATCCCCACGCCATTCAGGCCCACGGATTTCTTAAATACCTTGGAATCGTACTTGGCGCCCGTATTCATCTTGGATGCCACATCCACCACCTTCCCCAGGGGTACTCCACGGCCGTAGTCGCGGATGGAAACCCGGTGTTCATCAATCCTGACCTCGATGGTTTTCCCGAAGCCCATCATGTATTCATCGATGGAATTGTCGATGACTTCCTTTAATAGGATATAGATTCCGTCATCGGGCGAAGAGCCGTCTCCCAGCTTCCCGATGTACATGCCAGGACGTTTCCGGATGTGTTCTTTCCAGTCAAGCGTCCGTATGGTTTCTTCTGAATAATTCGCCGTCATATCACTCTCCTCTTTGGCAGCACAAATATAGGCAAAAGTATGGCTGTAGCACCATTCACTTTTCAACACAAAACTCTTTAAAAGCAGTTGAAAAACAGCCGGAATCAGGACCACTCGATCGCCTGAACCTCCATGCGGGTGCGGGATCCAGGATGGTAGGTGCCACGGGAGTCAAAATCCCATTCCCAGCTGTCATGCCGTATGCCTGAAGGTAAGTGGGTGTAAAGCAAAGGTTTGGAAGATGCCTTGCCCTTTTGCGGGGTATTGTGTTCTTTGACGTCGGTGACCAGGCATCCTGGCTTTCTCATGAGCCATTCCAGGTGGAAAGCCTGAATGGCAGCGCGGAAAGACACCGAAAGCTCTTGTTGAAAAGGAAGTTTCCGCCGGATGTGGTCGCAGAGGAGTATGTCCAGCTGGTTGAGTAAATTGACGGATATGAGTGCATCTGCCTGTTGACCCACCTGGGGGGGGGTCAGGGAGATCTTCTCCACGAGACGGGAGGGCTTAAGGTCACCTTTTTGCTTCCGAAGGAGACTCCAGACTTGCTCAATGGCCCCGCCGCTAAGATCCTCTTCCACCAATTCCACTCCCTTCAGCGAGGACACCTTTTTTCTGATCTGGGGAGGGTGATGGATATCCACCAGGTAAATGTGTCTGAATCTGAGCCTCAGTCTTTCCAGCGGGACATCCAGCAGCCAGCCGCTGCCCAGCACGGCCACACTTTCGGCCTGGCACCTGGCAAAAGAACCAGCAATAAAATCCCTTGTCTTTTCCAGGTGGTACTGCCATTGCTCGGATTCACCCAGGTAGCGGTTCATAATGCCTTCCTGGTCCCTGATGTAGCCCATGCGCCTGATGATCTTTGACCGTTCTTTCATGGATCCTGATATTCATTTTCCAGACTGGCAATGCCGTCAACCATTTCCTGCCTTACCACTTTGCTCAGGATCCTTACATCCATCTTTTTCACTTTTTCCGGGGGAATCTCATCCAGCACCCTGATGCGAATGGTGGTCTTTCCCTTCAATATCCAGGAGCCACGGTCAAAGGTAAGTTCAGAGCCCGTATGGACGATGGGGATCACGCCGCAACCCATCTTCTTGGCCAGCAAAAATGCGCCCTCTTTAAAGGGTCGCATCTCATTGGTCCTTGAGCGGGTCCCTTCCGGGAATATCAGAATGGAGGAACCCTTTCCTATTTCGCTTTCAGCCTGTGCAAGAAACTGTGCCCCCGAACGCATCGATTCACGTTTGATTCGCACTGAATTGGTCAGGGAGAGCACCATGCCGATAAATGGCAGTTTGAAATTCTCCTCCTTGGAGGTCCATTTAAAGGGTCTTCTTATTTTATACAGCGCCAGGATATCCACCAGCGAACGGTGGTTGGCCACCAGGACCACGGGCCTGTTCCAGGGGATCTTTTCCCTTCCTTCAAGCCGGATCTTCCAGAAAGGGACCAGGGACTGGTAATGCCAGGCCCAGAAGGTTCCCATCATATGTGCGGCAATCCTCCGTTTGTCCCACCAGAAGGTTGCCAGCCACACCAGGAGAAAGAAAGGGGTAATAACAATGGAAGTGAGGGCCATGGCGGTCCATGCAAAAATGGAGTATATTTTCAGGAATGTAGCATTCATATGCTGGGTAATCTACAGGAAAAATACAAATTATGGAGCAACCAGTGTGCTTTGCACATGAAAACGGTTATTTTTGACCCTTCCTCAAGGGACCCGCAACAATGACGCACAATATTTCTCTGGGTATTCTATTGCTCCTGGCTTGCTGGCTTACAGGGTGCGTTGAAAGGTATTATCCTTCCGAAGAAAACCTGAAAACAGGCACCCTGGTGATCAATGCCCACCTGACCGACCAACCGGGGGAACAGTTCATCGAGATCTCAAGATCTGCCGGACTGACAGCCCCATCCTTTGATCCGGTTTCAGGCAGCCTGGCCGAACTCATCCGGGAGGATGGGGAGTTCAGGCAGTTTTCAGAGAAATGGGACAAGCCTGGTTATTATGCCTGTGATATGGAAGAAAGCTTCCTTCAAACCGGGCAAAGCTACATGATCCATGTGATCACCCCCGATGGGAACGAATATGAATCAGCCATGGATAAGTTGAGGCCGGTGCCCTCCATAGATTCCATCTATTACCTGGTGGAGCATGCCAGCTTTGCTTCGGAAAGTGATACGGTGAGCGGGGTCCGCTTTTACATCGATTTCACTTACGATGATGAAGCTTATGAATATATACGCTGGGATGTGATCGAAACCTATGAATTTCACAACCCCGATATGGAAGGCTATATTCTGGATACGGACTTCAAATTGAAAGAGCTTCCCGATACGTCCAACTACCGGGTGTGCTATATCACAAACGAACTTACTGAGATCCACAGCATGTCGCTGGGAATCCTTGACTTTGGCATTTACATCAAGAAACCCTTCAGTTTCGTTCCCAACATCCAGCAAGAGCAAAAACTGCATCACAAATACAGCCTGCTTGTCAGACAATATTCCATAGGGGAAGCAGCCTTTCATTACTGGAACGAATTGAAGAAGACCTCCCAGGAGCAGGGGTTTCTGTTCGATCGGCAACCCGCCCTGCTGAAATCGAACATCCAGAATGTCAATGACCCTGAGGAGTTGATCCTGGGTTTCTTTTCCATGTCAGGTATAGCCGAGAAGAGGGGATTTGCCATTCAGCCGGAGGGGCTCGATTTAAGCTTTTACGAATGGTATTGTTTTCCGGTTTCCGGGGGACCGGCTGGCTTCCTCACCAAGGAGGATCTTCCCATGTATTTTGCCCGGGCCTGGATGGATGGGGAATCCTCTTTTGCAGAGGTGAACAAACATTGTGTGGATTGCAGGGAATACCGGCACAGCACCCATATCAAACCTGAATACTGGTAGCATGAATCCTTTTTTTAAGTAATTTGGCACATCGTATGCGCAAGAGACAGTTTATTCCGACCCTATTGATACTGATGGCCCTGGGCGGGTTGTCTGAGCTCAAGGCCCAGCCCCAATCTCTTATGGACTACCTGGCTGAGTGTGAGAGAAAGTACGGCAGTGATGCCAACCTGGTGAACGGGGAGAAATATTTCTATCCCTATGGCAGATCGGACGGACATCCTTTTATTTTTGAGGAAGCGAGGGAGGCGGTGATCAGGGTCCATGAGAAAGAGTTTGACGGACAGCTCGTCAGGTATGATATTTTCAACCAGCAGGTAATCCTCGATTATCGGGATGTTTACGGGAGCATAACCAGCCTTGTGCTCCGCAATGAATGGGTCGAAAGTTTTCGTTTTGATTCCCACTTTTTCAAAAGAATGACGGGGCCTGAGGGACAAGATGCCTACTTCCAGGTGCTGGTAGAAGGTCCCATTTCCTGCGTTTACTCCTGGAGCAAGGACTATTTGCTCAACCTGAATTCAGGCGTACAGAGTTACTATTTCACCGAACCTTTGAAGGAGTCCTTCCTGGTCATAGAGCAGGAATTTTTCCCCTTTCGGAACAACAGGACCTTCCTGAAAGCATTTGAAACCGAGAAGCAAAAAACCATTAAACAGTTCATGCGTCAGTCCAGGATCAAGGTGAAAAAATCCCCTGACTGGCAGATGCGTCATCTCATTGAATACTGCAATTCCCTCTCCCATGAAGAATCCTAGGTTGCTGCTGGCCCCCCTTCTTTTTGTCTGTATAACGGCCCTGGCTCAGGAAGGTGGCGAGCGGATCAGTATCCGCCTCTCCAATGAAGATTTCAACCGCTTCGCTGAACAGGTGGAAGACCAGAGCGATTTGATCCTGTATTACAAACCTGAATGGTTTGAAGAAAAGCGTTTCACCTTCAGTGCCGACTCCGTTGTGGCGGAGGATGCCCTCTACGAAATCTTAAAAGGTACAGGTTTGCATTTCAACCGCGTGGGCAGGAACCGGCTGATTATCCTTCCCCAACGTCGGCTGAACATGAACCTTCCTTCGATGACTGCGGCCACAGGGAGCTACCAGGACGTGGAAGGGGAGGAGTACATGGGGATCAAGGCCGACCAGTACCTTACCGGAACCCGTCCGGAACAGATCACACGCACCATTGAGGTGGGTGAGCGGGGTGCATCGGTTTCCCGCGGTGTGGCCAGGGTTCGTGGCAAGCTGATCAACGTGGAAAATGGTGAACCCGTGTTGGGAGCTACCATGGTGGACCTTGGTTCTGGGAAGGGAGCTGTGACCGACCAGAACGGGAATGTAGTGATGGCCCTTACTCCGGGACTGCACTCCATCCGTTTCAGCTTCATTGGGATGGAAAGTGTG
Organism: uncultured Bacteroidia bacterium; assembly: GCA_965364615.1. Classification (GTDB taxonomy): domain Bacteria; phylum Bacteroidota; class Bacteroidia; order Bacteroidales. The sequence goes on along the minus strand of CBDTYO010000038.1, from coordinate 7,162 downwards.
GATGTCAGGATGCAGGTCTTTTCGGATGGCGATTTCAGGGTCGATATGCGTCCGGCTGTGATTGCCCTGGATGAGGTGCAGATCATGGGGGAGCAATACCGTGAGATAAACACCACCGATGTGGGTGTGGAACGCTTTAGCATGAATTCACTCAAGCAGGTCCCTGTTTTCATGGGTGAGCGGGATGTGATAAAAATTTCCAAGCTGCTTCCCGGCATTACCAGTGCTGGAGAAGCTTCCGTGGGGGTGAACGTGAGGGGAGGGAATGTGGATCAAAATATTTTTTATGTCAACCGCATTCCCGTATACAATACTTCTCACCTTTTTGGGTTCTTTTCAGCCTTTAATTCTGATATTATCAGGGATTTTTCCATTTACAAAGGACATGTACCGGTCAATTACGGAGGCAGGCTCTCTTCGGTATTCGACATCATTACGCGAAAGGGCAATAACAAGTCGTTTACGGCTCATGCGGGCATCAGCCCGGTATCGGCCCATGCCCCCCTGGAGGGCCCCATTAAAAAAGATCACTCCTCTTACATGTTCAGTGGCCGTTCTTCCTATTCAGACTGGATCCTGAAGCGGATGGAGGATCCTCTGATCCGTGACAGCGAGGCTTTCTTCTATGATTTTGCAGGATCGCTGAACTTCCAGCACAATCCCAAAAACTCATTCAATATTTTCTACTACCAAAGCAAGGACGAATTCAGGTACAGTACCCTGAGCGACTATGAATATGCCAATCGCGGGGGATCGGTAAGCTGGGAAAAACACATCTCCCCGGCCCTGACGTCCAAACTTACAGGAACCAGTTCTGCCTATCGATTCAAGAATACCGATCAGAGTGAGATTTCAAGGGCCTATACCCACGAGTATATGTTGAATCACAATGAGCTGGTGGCTGAATTTGAATGGATACCTTCCCTGAATCACAAGATAGAGTTTGGATCCAGCCTGATCTATTACAGGCTGGACCGTGGCCAGGTTGTACCCTATGGCGCTGCTTCCATCCGGGATGAAGTGGACCTGGGGAAGGAACAGGCCATGGAAGGCGGGATATTTCTCAGCGACAATGTCACCCTGACCCCCTGGCTCAGCGTGTATGCGGGATTCAGATATAGCCTGTATTCCATGCTCGGACCGCAGGATGTGATGCTCTACGAAGAGGGCAAACCCAAATCAGAGAATACCATTGTGGGTTCACTGGCTTATGGTGATTTCGAGCCGGTCAATTTCCATTCCGGGCCAGAATTCCGGACCGCGGTGAATATGAAGTCCGGTCCCAATACCTCCTTCAAGCTTTCCTTCAACCAGATGCGCCAGTACCTGTTTATGCTGAGCAATACCGTGACCATTTCCCCCACCGATCAGTGGAAACTGTCGGATTATCATATCAGCCCGCAGAAGAGTTACCAGGCCACGGGTGGATTCTACCATATTTTTCCCAAACTGGGCCTTTCATCGTCCCTGGAGCTATACTATAAGTACTCGACCGATATTGTTGAATACAAGGATGGGGCCGATTTCATTACCTCCCCCCTGACCGAGACAGTGGTGCTTCAGGGATTGCAGAATGCCTATGGGGCCGAGTTCATGTTACAGAAAATATCGGGACGACTGGATGGGTGGATCAGCTATACCCTCTCCAGATCTGAAATGCTGGTCAATGGCGGCAATGATTTTGAATCCATCAACAATGGCAATCCCTATCCCTCTAATTTCGACAGGCCCCACGTATTGAATGTGGTGGCCAACTACACCATCAACCGGAGGTTTTCTGTGGGCTCCAACCTGGTGTATATGTCAGGCAGGCCAGTGACTTATCCAACTTCGCTCTATTATATTGACAATGTTGCCTACATCGACTATTTTGCCCGGAACCAGTTCAGGATTCCCGATTATTTCAGGATCGACCTCTCGCTGAATATTGAGGGGAACCTGAAGGCGGACAAGTTTATGCACTCCTCCTGGAGCCTGAATGTATACAATGTGCTGGGCAGGAAAAATCCCCAATCGATCTATTTTGTGCCTCAGGAGTATTTTATCAAGGGTTATTCCTTCTCGGTGATTGGTGTTCCTATTTTCACCATTTCGTGGAACGTCAAACTTGGCAACTATGAAAGTCATTAGGGGGATCATATACCTGATTGCCAGCATGGTAACAAGCGCTTGTGTGGAACGATATTACCCCGGGGGGGATGATGTATTTACAGGTACCCTTGTGATCAATGCCCAGATAAGTGATATACCTGGGGTCCAGACCATACAGATATCCAGGTCCGACGGCTTGCTCTATCCAGAGTTCATACCAGAATCCAACTGTGTGGTTGAGGTGGAAAGCGAGGGAGGCGACCTGATTTCCTTCACCGAAGAAAGTCCGGGTTACTACGACGGGGATTTTCCTCCCTCCTTTATGCAATTCGGCAAGCGCTATATGCTGCGGGTGGTCACTTCAGAGGGAAAGGTGTATGTATCAGACTATGCTGAGCTGCATCCTCCCACAGCCATTGAAAATGTCTATTATGAACTGGATTCTCTTCCCACGGAGGATCCGGATATGAACCTGCAGGGGATACAGTTCTACATCGATTTTGAAATTGACCGGGAATTGTCGGAATTCATGCGCTGGGAGATGATAGAAACCTATGAGTTTCATAATCCTGACTATCAAGGATATATTTATAGCTATGACAGGGTATTGCGACCCATTCCAGACAGCCTGTCGGATCGCCAGTGCTGGATCACCGACCATGTATATGATATTTATACCCTGGAGGCATCAAATATTAACGGATCCTCCTACAAATACATGCCGCTGCATTTTGTATCCAATGAAACCCAACGCCTGAGTTACGGCTACAGTCTGCTCGTCAGGCAACACGCATTGGATGAAGCTGCCTTCAGGTACTGGGATGAATTGAAAAAGAACTCACAATCCGGCGGTGGATTATACGACAGGCTGCCTTCCCTCACTCCGAGCAATATCCGGTGCGAGGATGATCCCGAAGAGAACGTTCTGGGTTTTTTTACGGTTTCCGGAGTCACTGAGATGAGGATATTTGTGAAGGATGTGGAAGGATTGCGTAAATACGATGTGCTATTCTGTTTTCCCACGCCGGAACCCCCGAGGTTCAGATTCCTGTTGTATCAGGATTTGCCCGTCTATCTTTCCAGGGCCGAGGAACCTGGTACCGGCAATGAAACTTTTGGACAGACCACGCAGGCTTGCCTGGATTGCCGGGTCAGGAGAGGAAGTTCCGGGGAAGCACCCGATTTTTGGCCGATAAATTAATGAATATGAGATTGAGAACAAGCTATACAGCCCTGCTGCTGGTCCTTGCATCCGGCTTGCTGGCGCAAACTCCCCGGGAAAGCCTGGTTTTGCTCACCGACCGGGGCCATTACATCAGTGGTGAATCCATTCAATACCGGGCCTTTTATCAGGGCCCTGCCGAGATGGAAAAGGCAGAGTGGAGCAAGGTTCTGTATGTGGAACTGATTCTGCCCAATGGCACCCCTTTGGTTCAAGGCAAGGTACCTATTGATACAGGTGGGGTCAAGGGGACCCTGCTCATCCCCGAGGGGATTTCTTCAGGAACCTATTACCTGAAATCCTATACACGGTGGATGCGGAATTGCGGAATGCAAAACTATGCATATACCTCGGTCAGGATCTATGATCCCTTTATTGAGTCTGTGCTTCCCACCGATTCGGCGGGTTGGGAGCCTAGCAGACCGGAATTGTTGGTGGCCCCGGCGGACCCGCATACAGAGACCATGCTAGAGTGCACCTTGAACAGGAACAGTTTTCAGCCAAGGCAGGAAGTGGTGGCAGAATTGAAATGGGCCTTTCCTTATGCTCCGGCCGATCTGACCATCAGTGTGACCAGGACAGGTCTTCACGGTCAGCAGGAGTATTTCAGGCCAGGTTGTCCCCGCGAAGCAGGGACCGGCTCTGCTTTTTTGCCCGAAACCAAGGGACTTTCCCTGACGGGCAGTGCAGTCAATGCAGCAAATGGAACACCGGCACCTTATGCCACCATTTATGTTTCCGTGCTGGGAGAGAACCGTGAATTTTTCTGCAATTATTCTGATTCGGCGGGCAGGTTTTTCTTTTCATTTCCAGATTATAGAGGAAACAGGGACCTGTTTGTTTCCACCTATCATCCGGATTATGGCGATCTGGAATTGCTCATCGATCGCGATTTTAGCACCGATGATCCGGAGCTGCCCTCTTACCCCTTGCAACTCAATGATTCTCTGACCACGGCCATCACAGAGATGTCTGTCAATGCACAGGTTTCGAAGCAATACTACAAGCAGGTAACACCGGAGGTGGAAGGGGAATCGTCCAGGGAAATGTTGTTTTATGGAAGGCCCTCCTCCACCATCAGGTTTGATGATTTCATCAAGCTGCCCAGGCTGGAAGAGTATTTCACCGAAGTGGTTCCCCAGGTAGCTGTAAAGAAGAACCGTGGAGTTACCAGTTTTGTGGTCCAGGGTCCCCATCCGGACCTGTCCATATACCCTCCGCTGGTAATGATCGACGGAGTGGCCATTTTTGATATTGAAGCTGTATTGGCCGTATCTCCCCGTTTGATTGACCGGATTGAAATTGTGAATGCTCCCTATATCCGTGGCAATGTAACCTTTGGTGGGATCATCAGCCTGATCTCCAAAAACAATGACCTGGGGTATATCGATCTTCCATCCTCCGGATTGCTGGTGAATTACCAGATGCTGGATCAGGAGCGGGGGCCTTCCACCGCAGAGCCCATGGCTGATAAGAGGTTGCCGGATGTCAGGAATACCCTTTACTGGAATCCGGAATTGATCCTTGGGCCGGATGAAGGCAGGACCATCAAATTCCTGACCTCTGACCAGGAAGGGGATTATGAAATGCTCATTCGCGGGAGCGATTCCACGGGCAAGTACGTGGAAAAACGGATCCATTTCCAGGTGAGATAAATGCTGTTAAGCGCCCGGTTCTGTTAAATAATTTGGGAAATTCTATTTTCCAAATTCTGTATCTTTGGCTCAAATGACTGTTGAAAAGCGTGTGGAGAGCGATGGCAGGCTGGAGGGACAAAATTTTGAACGTCTCTTCAGAGAATATTTTCCACCCCTGATGGCTTTTGCCAGGAAAATACTGGGGGATGAAGAAGAAGCACGCGAGGTGGTGCACCAGGTTTTTATCAATCTCTGGGAGAAACGGGCCACACTTGATTTATCCACTTCCCTGAAATCCTATCTTTTTACTTCGGTGCATAACCGCAGCCTGAATGTGATCAGGGACAGGAAAAAGTTCTCGTCGGCAGAGGTGCCAGACGTGGCCGGAGAGTGGGATGTAAGCGCACAGATAGAATCCATGGAACTGGAGGCGAAAATACGTGAAGCCATAGATTTTCTGCCGGAGAAATGCAGGGAGGTTTTTGAACTGAATCGTTTTGAAGGTCTGAAATACAGTGAGATAGCTGCCAGATTGGGGATCTCGGTCAAGACTGTGGAAAACCAGATGTCCAAGGCGTTGAAAATCCTCAGGGATCAGTTGGGAAAGTACCTTACCCTCATATTGTGGATGCTTTTGTATACTTTGAATTAAAAAACAGGCCTGGCGAATAGGGGTAAAGCCGGGCTGATGTGTGTAGATAGTGAATATGTCACAGGAAGAGTCACATATAGAATTCAATAAGCTGATTACCAAAAAGCTTGCCGGGGAATTGTCGCCGGATGAGGAGCGTCATTTTCAGGAGGAAATGGGCAGGGATCCGGATAAACAGGCCCTGTGGGAAGAATACCGTAAGATCTGGGCTTCGGTGGGATCGGTTTCACCTTCCTCTACCTATGACCTGGATGCCGAATGGGCCCTGATCCGGGCAAAGCTGCCTGGATACGGTTCTGAGGGGGTCAAGACCCGCACCTTGCAAACCCGCCCGGTGAAGACCCGCGGGCTGGTGTATTATACCTATCGCATCGCTGCCATTCTGATTGTGGGGTTGTTGCTGAGCCTCTCCTGGATGTATGCAAACCGGATGCTGGGAATGGAAAGGGTGGCTGCCAGCGACGAACCGGTGGAAGTGATTCTGGAGGATGGCACCCTTGTGACGGTCAACCGATATTCCACCCTCCGGTACAAAAAGGAATTTGTGGCAGAGGAACGCAAGGTGTTCCTTACCGGGGAAGCATGGTTTGAGGTGGCCAGGGATACCAGCAGGCCTTTTGTGGTCGATGCCGGAGCGGCCCTGGTGGAAGTGCTGGGTACCAGCTTCAATGTGAACGCTTACAAAGAGAATTCAGTGGTGGAAATCACAGTGGAAAGCGGACTGGTGGCCATGAGTGCCAAAAAGGATCAGAAGGATCTTATTGTGATGAAAGCAGGCAGCGGTGGTACTTACCATAAAAGGCAAAAAGAGCTCACCCTGCTGGCCTCCGCCGATCCCAACAAAATTTCATGGAAGACCAGGGAGTTGTACTTTGAGGGCTCCACCCTCCAGGAGGTGGCAGAGCTGCTGAACAGGGTGTACGGGGCGGAACTGGTGATCGTCAATCCCGGATTATCCTCCTGTGAGATTACCGTGACTTTCAAAGACCAATCCCTTGATGCCATCCTGACCGTATTGGAAAAAACCCTGGATCTGGATATCAGCCGATCAGGGGATAAGATCAGACTGGATGGGAAAGGATGTAATGAATAATACACCTGTACAGGTGGGCTGTAGGCTTACCAGCCTGCTTGCAGGGCTGTTTCTTTTGGCAGGATCCCTGGCAGCACAGCAGGGATCTATCCCCCTCACGCTGCATGTTGAGGATTCCCCCATGGGGGAGGTCCTGGACCGCATTGAATCCCAGACGGGACTGAGTTTTTCCTACAGCACCAGGCTCATTGACGAACAGGAGCGGGTGACGCTCCATGTCACGGAAGGGAGCCTTGAGGAAGTACTGGCCGAGTTGTTCCGCCACCGACAGGTGAAATTCGAAGTGGTGGAGCGACAGATTGTATTAAAAAGGGCCAGGCGTTCCCGGGAGGAAGAGCAGAAAAACATTCCCGGAGATAGCACGGATACTGGGTTCCTGAAATACACCGTCAGCGGGTATGCAAGGGATGCTGCCAGCGGCGAGATCCTGATAGGGGCCACGGTCAGCATACCGGGGGAAAGCACGG
>CBDTYO010000037.1:0-15668 GCA_965364615.1 uncultured Bacteroidia bacterium | reverse complement strand
CGAAGAAGACAGGACTGGTCAGGATCAGAGCGATCAAGGCGGTTCGGACAAGGTGGAGTTTTGTCATCTGCATGTACATACCCAATATTCCATCCTGGATGGAGCCGCAAGCATTCCTGACCTGCTCAAAAAAGCGGTGAACGATGGCATGCGGGCCGTGGCCATCACAGACCATGGAAACATGTTTGGAGTCAAGGAGTTCCACAACGAAGCCACCCGCAGAGGGATCAAACCGATCCTGGGTTGCGAAGCCTATATAGCAAGAAGGGAAAGGTCTTCCAGGAAAGACAAGAACCTGGATGCCTTTGATCACGTGGTTTTGCTTGCAAAAAACCATACCGGGTACCGGAACCTGACAGCCATGATCTCCCTGGGTTGGACGGAAGGATTCTACTACAAACCCAGGATCGACCGCGAGTTGCTGGAGAAATACAGTGAAGGGATCATCTGCTTGTCAGCCTGCCTGGGAGGGGAAATCCCCCAGGCCATCATGCATCGCTCCGTGGAAGACGCAGAAAAGATAGCCCTGGAATATAAGCGGATTTTCGGCGGAGATTTCTACCTGGAACTGATGAGGCACCGCACCGACGATCCCGGCATGAACAAACTGGTATTTGACGACCAGGTATTTGTGAACCGCACCCTGCTTCAGCTCGGAAAAAAGCTGGATATCAAGTGTGTGGCCTCCAATGATGTACACTTCGTGAACATGGAGGATGCCGAGGCCCATGATCACCTCATTTGCCTCAATACCGGAAAGGACCTGGACGATCCTACCCGGATAAGATATACCCGCCAGGAATGGTTCAAAACCCAGGAAGAGATGCGGGACGTATTCTCTGATCACCCCGAAGTGCTGAATCAAACCATTGAGGTAGCTGATAAAGTGGAGCAATATGAGCTCGACAGCAATCCGGTAATGCCCTATTTTCCCCTTCCTGATGAATTTGATAACGAAGACGAGTACCTGAAACACATTACCTACGAAGGGGCGCGGAAACGTTATCCGGAAATTACAGATGAGATCAGGGAGCGCATCGATTTTGAACTGGAAACCATCCAGCGAATGGGTTTCCCCGGTTACTTTCTGATTGTACAGGATTTCATCTCTGCCGCCCGCGAAATGGGGGTGGCTGTGGGGCCCGGAAGAGGATCTGCAGCGGGATCTGCCGTGGCTTATTGCCTGGGCATTACCGATATCGATCCCATCCGGTACGATCTGCTCTTTGAACGTTTCCTGAATCCCGACCGGATTTCCATGCCTGATATCGATATAGACTTTGACGAAGACGGACGGGATGAGGTGCTCAAATGGGTGGTGGATAAATATGGCCACGACCGCGTGGCACATATCATCACTTTTGGGACCATGGCTGCAAAAATGGCCATCAGGGATGTGGCACGGATCCAGAAGCTTCCCCTTCCGGAAGCGGACCGGCTGGCAAAAATGATCCCCGAACGGCCCGGAACCACCTTTGCCAGGGCTTTTGAAGAGGTCCCCGAATTAAAAGCCGAACGCGATTCATCCAATCCCATGGTGGCCAATACCCTCCGCATAGCTCAACGGCTGGAAGGATCGGTCAGGCAAGTGGGTCTCCATGCCTGTGGTGTGATCATAGGCCGAAACAGCCTCGCCGAACATCTCCCCATATGCAAATTCAAAGATTCCGAACTGCTTGTCACCCAATTCGACGGGCATTATGTGGAAGATGTGGGCATGCTCAAGATGGACTTCCTGGGTTTGAAAACCCTCTCTATCATCAAGGATGCTGTGGCCAACATTCGTGAGTCCAGGGGAATTGATATTAAGATAGAACAGATCCCCATGGACGATCAGGCCACCTTTGAGTTATACTCCAGGGGAGATACCACCGGGCTGTTCCAGTTTGAATCGCCAGGTATGAAGAAATACCTGAAGGACCTTAAGCCCAACCGTTTTGAGGACCTGATTGCCATGAATGCCCTCTATCGGCCGGGCCCGATGGAATACATTCCTTCTTTTATCAAGCGAAAGCACGGACAACAAAAGATCGAATATGACCTCCCGGAGATGGAGGAGTACCTCAAAGACACCTACGGAATTACAGTTTACCAGGAGCAAGTCATGCTGCTCTCCCGAAAGCTGGCCGGTTTCACCGGGGGACAGGCCGACTCGCTCCGAAAGGCCATGGGCAAGAAAATCAAAAAGATGATGGACGAGCTCAAGGTGAAGTTTGAACAGGGGTGCAAAAAGAATGGTATCTCCAAGCAAAAGATTGACAAAATCTGGTCCGATTGGGAAGCTTTTGCCCAGTATGCATTCAACAAATCCCATTCCACCTGTTACGCCTATGTGAGCTACCAGACGGCTTACCTGAAAGCCAACTATCCTGCAGAATTTATGGCAGCAGTTCTGAGCAGGAACATCACAGATATCAAAAAAATAGGCCAATTCATGGACGAATGCCGCCGAATGGGTATTTCAGTCTTGGGCCCAGATGTCAATGAAAGCAACGTCCGGTTTACTGTAAATAACAAAGGAGACATTCGCTTCGGTCTGGGTGCCATCAAGGGTGTGGGTGAAAATGCCGTTCGAAGCATCATTGAGGAACGCATCAGTCACGGACCCTTCAGTGACATCTATGATTTTGTGGAACGAAATGACCTTCACCAGCTCAACCGGAAGAATTTCGAAGGACTGGCAGTGGCCGGGGCCCTGGACTGTTTCGAGTCTGTTTCGAGAAGTCAATACCTGGATACCATTGAGGATGAAGACCCCACCTTTATCGAACAATTGATCAAGTACGGCAATCAAATCCAGTACGAAAGAAATACACCTCAGCAGAACCTTTTTGGGGAAGCCAGCTCCATAGCCGTATCCAGACCCGAGCCCCCGGGAGTGAGCCCCTGGGAAGATATCACCACCTGCAAACATGAAAAAGAACTCCTTGGGTTTTATCTGACCTCTCATCCATTGGACCGGTTCAGGCTTGAGATCGACGCCTTTTGTCCCCAAAAACTTGAAGACCTGTCAGACCTGCAACAGTTCCGGGGAAGAGATGTGGTGTTTTGCGGAATGGTGAAATCAGTCAGGGACGGAGTGGATCAATGGCGAAACAAACCCTACCTGCTGGCTCAACTGGAGGACTATACCGATACCTATAACCTGAGGCTGAAGAACGACGACTATGTCAATTTCAAGCAGTATTTCCTTCCGGATGTGGCCCTGATGATCCGGGCTACGGTCAACGAATGGAGCCCCCGTGACGAACCGGCCAGGAAGATATATTCATTGAAATTGAAAATGGTGTATATGCTGGCCGATGTTCGTGATAAGATGGTGAAGTCGGTGGATGTCTCACTGAATATCAACCAGCTTAACGCTGATTTGATCGACAGCCTGGAAGCCCATACTGTAAAAGAAGGCGGGAAAATATTGAAATTTAATATCCATGATCCCGAAAGTCAACTTCAGCTGCAACTCTTTTCCCGGAACAAACAAGTGCAGCTCACCGATGAATTTATCAACTATCTCCAGGACAACCCCGGATTTGAGTTCCGCTTGGCATAAGTGATTTTTTTATATTTTTGACCCAAATTTGGTCACAACTAAATATGAAGACATGGCATTAGAAGCAACCGATGGCAATTTCGAAGAGCTGGTATTGAAGGCAGATAAACCTGTAATCGTGGATTTCTGGGCCGAATGGTGCGGTCCCTGCCGCATGGTAGGTCCCATTGTAGAGGAAGTAGGAGTAGACTACGAGGGCAAAGCAACAGTGGCGAAGGTGGATGTGGACAGCAATCCGGGCATCACTGCGAAATATGGCATCAGGAACATTCCCACCATACTTTTTTTCAAGAATGGCGAAGTGGTGGATAAGCAGGTGGGGGCTGTACCCAAAAGCGCCCTGGTTGCCAAACTGGATGCCTTGCTCTAGAACCGCCTTCCGATCACCAGAATATCATCCAGCTGTTCGATATCTCCCCTCCATTTCTCAATGGTGAGGTCGAAGATGATGCGTTGCTGAGGCATGGATTCGGGCTGGACTTTCAGGATCAGCTCCTTCAGGTTCCTGTACTTGAACTTCTTCATGAGTTCCCCTCCAAACTGGTCGGCATAACCGTCGGAAAACAGATAAACGGTATCGCCGGATTTCACTTCGATCCTGTGATTCTGGAATGCAGCATCCGTTTTTAGAGCAGAACGCCCGATGGAAATTTTATCTGCTTTGGTCTCCAGGATCTCTCCATCCCGGACCAGGTAGAGCGGATTAAAAGCGCCCGCATATTCCAGGTATTTCCCCTTTTTGTCATAGGAAACCAGCGCCAGATCCATCCCATCATAAACATCGCCCATGTCGCTCCGCTGATGCAGCGTCTGAAGTACTTCCTTGTTTAGCTGGTCCAGGATCCTTCCAGGCTCAAGAATCCCGTATTCCCTCACGATCTTTGTGAGAGAATTGTGTCCGATGATCGACATGAAAGCGCCGGGAACCCCATGCCCCGTGCAATCCACAGCAGCAAAAAACTCCTTGTCCCCCACCTGGTTGAACCAGTAAAAATCACCGCTCACAATGTCCTTGGGTTTAAACAGGATGAAGGTATCGGGATAAGGGGATTCTTCCGGCAGGATGGCGAACTGGATCCTTTTGGCGTAGCGTATGCTGTCGGTAATGTCTTTGTTCTTCTGGGCCAGTTGCTCTTTTTGTGAAACCACTGTGGCTGTGCGTTCCCTTACTTTTTCTTCCAGGATGATGTTTTCCCTCTTCAGTGCCCGCTCCCGGATCTTGATGTAAAAAATGATCAATACTCCCAGGGCAAGGGCCGCAGACAGGATGAAATACCAGGTCAGGTAAAAAGGGGGTTTGATGACAAACCGGAAAGTTGCGGGCTCTTCGTTCCACACTCCCGCACTGCTCCTTGCTTTGACCATGAAAGTATATCTGCCATGGGGCAAGGCATGATATATTTCACTGGTTTGCCGGTCGGGCTGACGCCATTCTTTCTCGATGCCTTTCAGCATGATCGAATAAAGCACTTCATCAGGATTCAGGGTGATACTTCCGTAGTTGAAAGTAATGGAGTTCTGGCGGTGGGAAAGGGATAAACCCTGCTTCATCTCCACAGGTTCCTGGTTGATTTCCATGCCGGTGATCCTGGTGGTCAGTTCCCCTCCAATCCGAAGCTCTCTGGAGGTGTGGAAGCGCGTAACGCCCATGATGGTCCCAAACCACATGTTGCCCGATCGGTCCGCATAGGAGGCATTGGGCCTGGTTTCAATCCCTACAAAGCCGCTCCTCATGGTACAGGAATAAAACCTGAGATCATTCCTGGAATAGATGTTCAGCCCTTTGTTGGTGCCCACATATACGTTGTTGAACCGGTCCACATCCACCAGATTGATCTGGTTGGCCAGGAGCCCTCCCATGTTTTGATCATACACCCCAACAATTTCCTGCTTTCCCGGATCATACTGGATCAATCCCATCCCCATGGAGCCTATCCATAGCATGCCGTCCCTGTCTTCTGCAAAACAGGTAGGAGAGAAATTAAAGCCCAGATCCAGTGGAACGAACTCACCTCCGTCAATCAGGGTCACACCCTTCCCCTCACAACCAATCCAGACCCTGTTTCTGGAATCCACATGCAGGGCAGTGATGGAGTTGTCCATAAGACCCGGTTCTTCAATCCTGGTAAATAACCCGGCCAGGCTCCTGTTCGCTATGTCATAATAAATCAATCCTTCCAGGGTACCGATCCAAAGGTAGTTGTCCTGGTCAATCTCCATGGCCCGCACCTGCAGATGCTTGATGTAATTTACACTTTTGAGCACATCGTCGGTGTAGAGCTCTCCATTCAGCTCATAGCACCACACACCCCTGTATTTGGTACCGATCCATACAGCTCCCTGCTGGTCCTCCTTCAGAAATGTGATTTCATCGCCTTGCAGATGAAGGAAATCCCGTATGCTTTCTCCCCCCGAAGACCTGCTCAGGATGCTGATTCCCTCGTTGGTCCCGAACCAATATGTTCCATTGGTTCTCTCAAGTATGGCACTTACCTGCGAACTCACCAGTCCATCCTCCTTGAAGTACGAAATAAAATCATCTCCCTTGTAGACACACAGGCCGTTGTCGTTCGTGCCGATGAGCAAATTTCCCTCCCTGTCCTGCATCATCGACCAGACTTTCATCCCGGGAAATCCAAAACGGCTATTGAATAGATCCAACTGGTTCTCCGGACTGATCCTGACCAATCCATCTTCAAAAGTGCCGGCCCAGATATTTCCCTCCCTGTCCTCAAGCAAGGTGCTGATCCAGTTGGAACCAAGTCCGGCTTTGACCAGATCGAACATTTCTGTGCTGTCGAGCCGCGGATTGTAGCAAAAAAGTCCCCCGTGATAAATGCCCACCCAAGTTCTTCCCCTGCTGTCGATCATCAGGCTGGTGGTCGGATCTCGTTTGGGCACTCCAGGCACCAAAGTACGTTGAAAATGGCTGCTATCAGTTTCGTGATATTGCACCACCCCCAATTCGGTGATGAAGTAGATGCCATCCTGCTGATCGTAAAAGTGACCGAATACCTGGTCTGATAATTCATCTCCAGAGAAATGTTCAAACTGATATTGATCAGGGCTGTCCGTTGGATTGCTCAGCTTCAATATTCCAGATCCTGCGGTAGTAAACCAGAGCTGACCGTCCTTATCCATGAGAATGGATGATATGGTAGACTGGCCGATGATCCCCTCAAAGGCATCCAATTTCCGGAATTCTGTTCCATCAAATACCGAGATTCCTCCTTCGGTGTGTCCGAACCAGATCTTGCCCGATTGGTCCTGGCAAATGGCCCTGACGCCCCCTTCAGCCAGTCCGTCGTTGGAGGTATGGTTCACAAATTTCAGTCCGTCAAAACTGGATACACCCACTTGGGTACCCAGCCAGTAGAGGTCATTTTCGTCCTGGAATATTTTATGGACCGTAGATTGGGCCAGCCCGTCAGAAACCGAGAAATGGTCAAAATAGTATTGCTGGCCGAACAGGGCTAAAGACCACAGGCCGACCAGAAGGAAGACACATCGCCTGGGGAATTGCATCTTAGTAATCTTTCGGCATAAAGAAGAAGGTGCCATCTTCATCCTCAAGCCCTGAGATCTTGCCAAATTGGGGTGTTTGCTGGTTGGAATTCTCCACAGCCGATATGACCCTGAGAACAATGTTCTCAATGGGAACACAATTGCTGGGATTGTTGGTCAATACATTGGCAAAGGTGCGTGTGAACTGGCTGTCGTCCACCGCCAGCTCATAACCGGCAGAGGAGAAGACCTGGGACGATTTGAACCTGGTGGCGGTCCAGTCGTCACAATTCCTTTCCTGGATCCCTGATCGCATGGCCTGGTAGAAACTAGGCCCGGACTCACAGGCATCGGTGATCACCAGGGTATGGGTCAGAAAATCTGGATATCCCTGCATGGCAGCCTTCAACGCTTTGATGTCATAAAAGGAGAACTCATCATCCCTGGCAGCATCCACAGGAATCCAGTAGCCGCTTTCATTTACAAACTTTCCATGCCCTGCATACCAGATCAGGATGGAATTCACGCGGTTGCTGCGGATCATGTCCCTCAGCTCTATGGAGAAGAATTTGGACATTTGTGACTTGCTCATGTTCTTCCGGTGAATTACATTGTGCACCTGATAATTGGCCAGGGCTGAACGCATCATGGACACGTCCTTAGTGGGCCCTTCAAGGCTGGCAAAGGATTCATAATCTGAGTTTTCAATGAAGATGGCCCAGGTCTTCCCCATGGGATTGTCCTCAAAAGACTGCGCATCCCGGTTCAATTTGTACTCAATCTCGGCCTGATTCCCAAATTCATCTTCCGCCCTCACCGTGATTCTGCTTTTGTTGGCTACTTTCACAATGGCTGTGAAATTCGGGTTCAGGTCACTGGGGATATAACTTGCCATCACGCTATCAATGTAGATGCTGGTGATCCTGCTCTCGTCCTCAATCTTTCCCTCCACATAGATCTGCGGATCGTTGTTATCGAGATAGAGGATGTTGTTGTCAGAGCCGTAGGGAGCAATCATTCTCACCACGGGAGGATCAATCTCCGTAAGTCTGATGGGGAAAATGGCAGTTTCTGAATTATTATATACATCCGTAACCTGCACAATGATCTGGCTTGTGTTTGCGAGGTTTACACTGGCCAGGAATTGAAATCCCGCCTCGGTTTCCTCAACGGGTACCGAATATCCGTTTACCTGGAGGGATGCTATGCTGCTTTCATCCTCCACCCTTCCCGTCACATTCAATACCTGAGTCTCCCTGGATACATCCACAGTATTTGAAGCATTTGAAACTGGATCGATCAGCAGCACCCTGGGTTTGTTTTCCTCTCTGTTCAGCTCAAACATCCGTTCGGTAGCCTCCTGGTGCAAGCGTTGCGCAGTGCCATCGTATTGGGACATGGCAAGCAGCTTGTCATAATCAAGCAGGGCCTTTTCGTAGTCCCGCATGGCCTCATACGCCCCGGCCCTTTTATAATACAGCAGCGCGTTCTCAGGATCCAGCTCAATGGCTTTGCTGTAATCGATGATGGCATATCCAGGCTGGTTTAGCTTGGTGTTGATATCTCCCCGATAAAGGTAGATGCGAGGTTCATCGGGATGTTCCACTGAAGCCATGGAAAGATTATCGCTTGCCTTAAGATAGTTCCCCTGTGCTGCCAGAACCTGACTTTCCAGAAGGATGCCTTCCAGGTGCCTGGGATCCAGTTGAAGGACCTGGGTCACTTCCAGACCTGCCTGGTCGAACTTCTCCAGCCTGAACAGCAACTGTGCATAAGAAAAGTGTGTCTCTACCACCCTTCTGTTCTTCTGTAAAGACATCTTGTAAGCCTCCTCGGCTTCAGGATCCATTCCCAACTTTTCATAGACTTTTGCCAGGTGAAAATAGGCTTGTTCGTCATCGTTCAGCTTCAAACATACCAGGCAATCTTCAAGGGCCTTTTCATACTCTTCCATCTCCATGTACACAGCCTGCCTCACCTTGTAAGCTTCTTCAAAATTCTTCTTCATGTTGATCGCAGTGGTGAGCTTCGTCAGGGCAAACTGATTGTTCCCATGCAGGTGCCATTCCCTGCCTGAAAAGTAGTAGAGTTCTTCATCCTTTTCATCAAAAACCAGCGCACGGTCATAATCCTCTGCTGCTTTCTGATGTTCTCCGATCCATGAATAAGCCTGAGCACGACTTACATAGGCCCTATCAAAATCAGGGTCCAGCTCTATGGCTTTGGTAAACTGAGCAATGGCATCCTGATAATTGTTTGCTTTGGTAAAATCCTCCCCGGCCCTTAAATACTGTCTGGCCGTCTGCGCCTGCAATGTTGAAGCAAAAATGAGCGGCAGCAGCATCCATATGTATACGCTCCTTTTCATGGCAATGATTCTTTAAGACATACGCTAAACCTACTGATTTTTACGCAGTTTAATGAAAAAATGTTTCTTATGCACGTCATTTTAGATAAAAACTTTAATTCAGTTCATCGGTATATCCCTGGGCTCCATGAAGGGTGCTGGCCCTGTTCCTGAACAGTTCAATCTTTGTGTCACCAATATTGAACTGTTCATCAGGTTTTTCGTTGATCTCAGGAGCCTTAATTCCCTGGGAAAAGGACATCCTCCCTGTAAATACCCTGGCCTCATCCCACAAACCAGAGGAGAGAAATGAATGGAGGAGTTTGGCACCTCCTTCCACAAGGACTGAGGTGATCTGCTGGTCGAACAACTCTTCCATTACATCCACAAGTTCATAGGAAGGATCGGCATGAACAGTCCGGATCTTGCCGGAATAATTGCGCTGAACACCTGTAAATACAATGGTATCCTGCGTCCCGTCCAACATATGGACACTTTCGGACAAACGCCCCCTTCTGTCAAGGGTGATACGCACCGGATTCACACCGGTCCACCTGCGGACATTCAGACGGGGATTGTCGGTCAGCACCGTATTTGTACCGACCATGACGGCTGACTCTTCGCTTCTCCATTTATGCACCAGGGTCCTGGATAGTTCATTGCTGATCCACCTGGGTCCTTCCTGATCGCCTGGTTCCCGTTCCAGGTCAATAAAACCGTCGGCCGTCTGGGCCCATTTTAAAATCACATAGGGTCGCCTGTAATTGACATAGTGAAAGAACCTCCTGTTCAGGTCCATTCCCTCTTTCTCAAGACAAGCGCCAATTACTTCTACACCAGATTCTTCCAGCTGGCGTATGCCTTGACCATTCACACTGGGAAATGGATCCTGGTTGGAAATCACAACCCTCCTGATTCCCTTTTGGGAGATAAGCAGTGAACAGGGAGGGGTTTTTCCATGATGCGAACAGGGCTCCAGATTGCAGTACAGGGTCGACTGCGGGAACAAGGAAGGATCGTTCACTGATCGTATGGCATTTACCTCAGCATGGGGTCCTCCAAATTCATGATGAAATCCCTCCCCCACTATGCGGTCCCCGTGTACAATCACACATCCCACCAGGGGATTGGTCCGGGTCATTCCCAAACCCTTGCGCGCCAGCTCAAAGCATCGACGCATGTATGTTTTATCCCTCTCTGTAATCAAGATTTCGCATTATTAGTACTTTTGATTTATGCTCCAAAACCGTGCCACACTGAAAGAAACCAGGTTCTATCTCCTGGATGAGCTCCGGCATCGTTACCCGGAACAAGAATCTCAGTCCATTGCCCGTCTGATCCTTGAGCACACAGGTGTGCCGCTCTCAGCCTGCCTGTTGGAACCAGACAAGATTACACCTTCTTCGGCAATTGCACAAATTAATCTTATCGTGGGATCTGTTCATGAAGGCAAACCCATCCAGTACATCCTCGGGCATACAGAATTTTGCGAACTGAAGATCACAGTGAATGAAAGCGTCCTGATCCCCAGGCCGGAAACCGAAGCCATGGTGTACAGGATCATTTCCCATAAGAAGCAGGGCTACAGGCGGATCATCGATCTGGGTACCGGTTCGGGGTGCATTGCACTGGCTTTAAAACAACATATCCCGGAGGCCAGGGTGACAGGTATTGATTTCAATATAAAGGCCCTGGAATTGGCCAGGCGTAATGCCCTGGAGAATGACCTTGATGTACTTTGGCTGGAAGGGGACCTGTTGCATACATCTTCCTTGTCGAAACATCCTGCCGTAAAAGAAGGTTTTGACCTGGTGGTCAGCAACCCGCCTTATGTACTGGTTAGTGAGAAAAAGCTCATGGAAGAACAGATCCTGGCGTTTGAACCGGGAGATGCGCTTTTTGTAAAAGATGAAGATCCGCTTCTTTTTTACCATGCTATTCTTGATTTTTGTAACTTGCATCTTCTTGATGGAGGATATTTGTGGCTGGAGATCAATGAGCGCTTTGGGACAGAGACGGCCAGACTTTTTGAAGTAGCTGAATATCAATCGGTACGCATAATAGAAGACATCCATGGAAAAGAACGATACATTCATGCCAGGAAGTGAACAGATGGGGTATAATGAAGCACTCCGGAGGGCCGCAGCCTTATGCAGCCGCCAGGAGCAGTGCAGCAGTCACATCCTGGAGAAACTGGATCACTGGAACATTTCTGAAGAGGACTCCCAGCGAATCATTTCCTTGCTTCAGGAGGAGAAATACCTGGACGACCGCAGGTATGCCACCTTCTATACGCGTGATAAATTCCGTCTCAATGGCTGGGGAAAAGTGAAGATAAACGTGATGCTGAGAAGGAAAGGGATTCCCGAGTCGATCATACAAGAGGCTTTGAATGACATTGATCAGGAGAGCTACTTCAATGCGTGCGCCAAACTGATTGCTGAGAAATCTGCCACCTTGAAAGACACCAATCACTTCACCAGAAAAGGCAAGCTTTTCAGACACGCTGCCCAAAGGGGATTTGAGTCGGAACTGATCCACCGGATCCTGAACAGGGACTTTCCTGCATAATCTTTGTTATCTTTGGTGAAATTCTCGAATACCATGATAACAAGTGATCAGATCAAAGATCTCAGCAGACGCCTGGATGCGTTAAGGAGGCATCTTTGACGTGGATGGCAAAACCATCCGCATAGAGGAGGAAGAACAACTCACCCACGACCCTGAATTCTGGAACGATCCCAAATCGGCTGAAGAACAGCTTAAAAAAATTGCCCGGCTCAAAAGCTGGGTGGATGGATTCAAGGCTGTACAAACCGCGGTAGAAGATTTGAATGTACTGGCTGAATTTCATGAAGCCGGTGAAGCCTCCGAGGAAGAAGTGAATACCCAGTTCCGGCAGGCCCTGAGCCTGACGGAAGACCTGGAATCCAAGAACATGCTTCGCAATGAAGAGGACAGCCTGGGGGCCATCTTAAAGATCAATTCAGGAGCAGGAGGCACTGAGAGCCAGGACTGGGCGGAGATGCTTATGCGAATGTACCTGCGCTATGGGGAAAAGCATGACTTTAAGGTGAAGGAGCTCCACATGGTCCAGGGAGATGAGGCCGGGATCAAATCGGTCACCCTGGAATTCTCGGGGGATTATGCCTACGGGTTTCTTAAGAGCGAGAGCGGGGTACACCGCTTGGTGCGTCTTTCTCCTTATGATTCTGCCAACCGCCGGCACACCTCTTTTGCCTCCGTATTTGTGACCCCGGTGATTGACGAGACCATCGAGATTGTCGTAAATCCGGCTGATATCGAGTGGGACACCTTCCGCTCTGGGGGCGCCGGAGGCCAGAATGTAAACAAGGTAGAGACTGGCGTAAGGGTCCGCCACCTTCCCACCGGGATCACGGTAGACAATACCGAAACCCGCTCCCAACTGAAGAACCGCGAAAATGCCATGCGCATTCTTAAATCCCACCTTTACGAGATAGAATTACAGAAAAAAAGGGAAAAACAAAATGAGGTGGAGGGAAGCAAGATGAAAATCGAATGGGGTTCCCAGATCCGCAACTATGTTTTGCATCCCTACAAACTGGTCAAGGACCTTCGCACCAATTTCGAAACGGGCAATGTGCAGGCTGTGCTGGATGGGGATTTGGATGATTTTATCAAAGCCTTCCTGATGGAATTTGGGGGAAAGTAACACCACTCAGAATGGGCAAATATTACCAGACAAAAAAGTCGGTGGATGAGTATATCAAAATGGCTCGCGGCCATGATGGTAGAAAGATCATCACCAAAATGAGAGATTTTCTTCCCTCCGGATCTCACCTGCTGGAGATCGGTTCCGGTCCCGGAACAGACTGGAAACTATTGACCGAGCACTACCAGGTAATGGGTTCAGATCAATCAAAGGAGTTTCTCCATCACTTAAAAACGAGTTTCCCGGAAGGCGAATTCCAGGAGCTGGATGCCGCTACCCTGCTGATCGATCGCAAATTCGACGGGATCTATTCGAACAAGGTGTTGCATCACCTGGAAGACACGGCATTACAGGACTCCGTCAAACGGCAATTTGACATTCTTCATCCCGGTGGCATCGTCTGTCACACATTCTGGCATGGGCAGGATTCGGAGGTATTCAACGAAATGTTTGTAAACTACCACACTGACGAAGGCATCAGCCAGCTGTTTGGAGCATATTTTGATCCCCTGCTGATCAAATTTTACAAGGAATTTGATCCGCGTGATTCTTTCCTTTATATCGGTAAAAAGAAAGAGGGCATCTCTCTCTGAGACACCCCCTCAATAATGCATTTCCCTTTGCGAGAATTTATATGAGGAAGCAGCCTGGCATTTTTTTGCGAAGCAAAACAAGCACGCTGCGTGTATATAAATACGCGCCTATGTGAAGATGATCTGCGTGTTCTCTCCTCCGCACATGGCGTAGAAGTCCCCCACGGTCAGTACGTCTTTTACTTCGTCGTGCAGGTCTTCCTTTTCAAGTTTGAACATGTCCATGGCCAGCTTGCAGGCATAGATTTCTCCTCCACCGGCAGTGATCATTTCCAGGAATTCATCCACGGGAGGAATATCCAATTTGTACATCTGACTTTTCATCATGGCAGAAACGCCTGCCTCTACTCCCGGCAGTATTCCCAGGATGGTGGGGAAAGGCAGTCCACCCGGTGCCCTCATGGCGGGATTTCCCACGGTGGCAGTCTTAATTTTCTTCATCTGCTTTTTCGTGATCGCATCCAGGCCGAAGAAGGTAAAGAACAATTTCGCTTCAATTCCTTCCATCACAGCACCGTTGGCCATCACCAGCGTGGCATATACATCTTCAATGGTGCCCTTGGCACAGATGATGCACACTTTTTTTAAGGGACTCTCTTTTACTTCAGCCATTATTCTGGTTTTTTTTATTATACACAACTAGCGGGCTTGGGAATACCTGCGAATTTTGAAGAAAACTTCAAGGGGCCGCCCGGAAAAAGTTTATAAAGCCCTTTGATGTCTACGATCCCCGATTTTCCCACCCTTCTGATGGTCAGGGTTTCACCCTTTTCATTGGCATTGCGGAGGAACTCCAGTACCTCGTAATGCTTCTCGGTAAGTTCAATTCCTTCTTCTTTCGCCATTTCAGCGGCAATGTCTCTGTTCCATTGTGAAGCATCCACCAGGTATCCTTCCTCATTGACTTCGACTGATTGCCCAGCATAATTCTTTGTTGCCATAATTCTATGTTTTTGATTTAATGATTAGTTATTATTGTTCTTTGTCATGTTTTTCATAAAGGTGAAAAGGAAGCCCCAGGCCTTTTTCATCTCAGGCTTGTTGATTTCCCTCATCACCCTGAAAATTGAATACTCGGGAACATTTTCTGTTTCCATATTGGAAAATACCTTCACTGCCGTATCAAGGGATTTCAGGACTTCGGGTTGGGTCAGGTTCTTGACAGTATCAAGAATGGTAACCACATTATCCGCCAGCATCCGAACGTCTTTTACATCGTAATGGGTCACAATGTTGTCGATGATGGCCCCAAACTCCTTCATGAATTCGAAATACCCCTTCTGCTCAAACTCGTGCAGTTTCTTTGTGGTATCAATGATCACTTCATTGGCAATGGGTCCCACATCCCTCATCAGGTCCATGGCACTGCCCAGTGTATCAAGCAGGGTGTTGAAATTGCCCACGTTCTGAGCGGCTCTGATGGCCAGTTCCCTGAGCTGATCCGGATCCAGCACCACTTCGTGCTCGTCCAGGGCCTTGACGGTAGAATCATAGGCATCCTTGCCGATGATGGAAACATCCGCCACCAGGTCATCGATGGCCTGTGATTTTAACCTTTGCTGATTTACATATTCCAGGATCGTGTCGACCTTCAGGTTCAACTCCTCGATCTGTTTTGCTGTATTGTCTGCCATATCAGTCCGGATTAAGCAACGGTATTCTTTTTACCGGCCATGGTCATATGCGCCTCGATGGGCATCTCTTTGCCTCTTAGGAGGATGTGCCAGTAGATCCAACGGAAAATCATCTTCCCGTAATGGTTGATTTTGGTATTCTTCAAAAGCCCGAAGGGTCCGATTCCCGGAAGCGGGAAGGTCCCAGGCAGGGGTTCGGTGTCGTAATTAAAGTCGATCAGGGCTCCCTTGCCATAGCCGGTTTCAATATAGCAATTGGCATGTCCATCGAATTTGGCAGTCATGGGCCTGTTCTCAATGGCATTCATCAAATTCTCGAACAGGATCTCAGCGGCGAAATGGGCCA
>CBDTYO010000036.1:0-15706 GCA_965364615.1 uncultured Bacteroidia bacterium | reverse complement strand
CACCACTATTCTTTCACCGGGACGGAGCGCATCCTTGTGAATTTCCAGGGCATCTTCCCCGTATTCCAACTGATATTTGACACTCAAGGTTTCATGGGGCAGCTTTCCCGGTTTCCGCAACAATACCACTCCTCTCTCTGTTTTTGCTGCGAGGGCTCCTGCCAACACAAATCCCCTGGCCTCTATCCCTGCAAATTTATCGAAGGATCCTTGATCCGTATTTTGATACTCCAGGGTGTTTTGCATCATATCCACAGCCATGGTAAATGCCTTCCGGTCTTGAAAAATGGTGGTCAGGTCCCTGAATACAATTCCTGCTTTCGGATAATCCCGGATGGAACGGGTGATGTTTTTGAGGTACTCGATTTGCTCGGCATGCTTCATGCTTCGTTATTTTTAAAAACGTTCCACGTGGAACTATCTTCCCATGTAAATGAGCAAAACACTGATATCACTGGGTGATACTCCGGAAATGCGTGAGGCTTGTCCGATGGTTCCAGGTTTAAGCTTTTTCAATTTTTGCCTTGCTTCAGTAGAGAGGCTTTTTAATCTTTCATAATCAAAATCTGGCATAAGCTTGATCTTTTCAAGCCTTTTGATTTTATCAGCCATTTGCCGTTCCCTCACAATATACCCTTCATACTTGATGGCAATTTCTGCCGTTTCCACAATTTCTTCTGCCCGGCTTCCACACTTTGCCTTGATTTGTTTAAGTCCACTCACTTCATCCATCAATTCCCACAGTGCCACCTGGGGCCTTTTAGCCACCTCAATCAACTTCATTTTCTGTTTGAGCGGAGAGGTATCCACCTTTTCAAGGAAAGGATTGATGTCTTTGGGAGCAATGCTATGCTGTCTCATAAAACCAATAATCGCCTGAGAAAGTTTCCTTTTGGTCTCCAGCAATTCGATCCGGTCCGTTCCGGCCAATCCCATGCTTGCCCCCAACTCTGTCAAGCGCTCATCCGCATTGTCCTGTCTGAGCAGAATCCTGAATTCGGCCCTGGAGGTAAACATCCTGTAAGGCTCATCCACTCCCTTGGTGACCAGGTCATCAATAAGCACACCGATGTATGCCTGATCCCTGCCCAGGACAAACTCCTGGTTTCCCTGTACTTTCAAACTCGCATTGATGCCGGCCATCAATCCCTGGGCCGCAGCTTCTTCATACCCCGTAGTTCCATTGATTTGTCCTGCAAAATATAAGTTCTTCAATTTCTTTGTTTCCAGTGTATGGTATAGCTGTGTAGGAGGATAATAATCATATTCGATGGCATAGCCAGGTCTGAATATTCTGACCTTTTCCAACCCTTCGATCTGCAACATGGCTTTGTACTGAACCTCCCATGGGAGGGAAGAGGAAAATCCATTGATATAATATTCAATGGTGTCCCTCCCTTCGGGTTCCAAAAACAATTGATGCTTCTCCTTCTCAGAAAAGGTGACCACCTTATCTTCAATGCTGGGGCAATAACGGGGACCAATGCTCTGAATGGTTCCGTCGAACATGGGGCTGTCCGCAAATCCTTTTTCCAATTCTGAATGTACTGTGAGATTGGTATAGGCTATGAAACAACTTTTGTGTTGCGAATAATCCACCTCAATGTCCAGGTAACTGAATTTCCTCTTTTCGCTGTCACCCGGTTGTTCCTGCAATTTGCTAAAGTCTATGCTTCTTCCATCAATCCTGGCCGGGGTACCCGTTTTCATCCTTCCCACTTCAAAGCCATGTTCTTTTAACTGCTCGCTCAATCCCGAAGCCGGCGCTTCACCCATCCTCCCGCCTTTCATTTTGACCTTCCCAACGTGCATCAACCCATTGATAAACGTCCCCGCTGTAAGAATGACTTTCCTGGAGTAGAACTTGATTCCCATCAGGGTTTCCACTCCCACCACCTGCTCCCCTTCTATGATCAATCGACTTACCTTATCCTGCCAAAACTCCAGGTTATCAATACTTTCAAGCACCTTTCTCCATTCCAGGGTAAACACAGCCCTGTCGCATTGAGCCCTTGGGCTCCACATGGCGGGACCTTTGCTTCTGTTCAGCATTCTAAACTGAATCATGGACCGGTCAGTCACCAGGCCAGAAAAGCCCCCTAATGCATCTATCTCCCTGACTATCTGTCCCTTAGCTACACCCCCCATGGCCGGGTTGCAGGACATTTGGGCATACTTGGTCATGTCCATGGTAATTAACAGGGTGCGCGACCCCATTTTACCAGCAGCGGCAGCAGCTTCACATCCAGCATGCCCTGCACCCACCACAATCACATCGTATTGAGAATTCATTTCAAACCAATTTCATCCACAAATGTAATGCTTCATTTTCCTTTTTGCGCATGATTACCTGCTCTTCCTGAGTTTCATCCGAATAACCCATCAGGTGCAAAACTCCATGAATCATGACCCTTCGGATCTCATCGAGCCATTCTGCGCCGTAAAATTCTGCATTTTTCTTTACCTCTTCCACACTGATCACTATATCTCCAGAAACGCGATTTCCTTCAGTGTAGTCAAAGCTTATAACATCTGTAAAGTAATTGTGTTTTAAATATTGCTGATTAATGAGCTTGATCCGCTCATTGGTGGTAAATAGAAAATTCAGATTCCCGGGAGTTTTTTGATTCAGCAGAATCCACTCCCCGATCCATTGTTTGTGCAGACGTTTATTTTTGAGATTGAATTGGACTTCTTCGGTATGAAAAAAAACAGGCACTACAGCTTAAACTTAAGCTCCACAATCCTTCCATCTTCCAGATAAAGAATCTCATCTGATAACCTTTCCATGAGAAAAATGCCCCTGCCATTGATTTTTTCAAGATTCTCGGGCGATGTGGGATCCGGTATACTTGAAAAATCAAAGCCACGTCCCTGGTCCTCTATGTGTACCTTTAACTGCTTCTT
The DNA here is from genome assembly GCA_965364615.1 of uncultured Bacteroidia bacterium. Taxonomy (GTDB): domain Bacteria; phylum Bacteroidota; class Bacteroidia; order Bacteroidales. The sequence goes on along the minus strand of CBDTYO010000036.1, from coordinate 12,799 downwards.
TTCCAGATGAATTTCTATTTTAACATTCTTTTGGGGATCCGAATTGTTCCCATGAATAATGGCATTGTTGGTGGCTTCCATGGTTGCCACAAGCACATTTCCATATACCTCATCACTCAAATCCAATTCAAGTGACAACTCATCTATGGCTTTCTCAACCAAACGAAGATTTCCGATTTCGGAGGGGATGTTCAAGTCTTTTCTCATAACTATTCCAGTGGACGCTTCTTATACGGTGTGCAATCCTCAAAGGTTCCAAAAATAAACTATTTACTTATCCACTCTTCGGGGTTTAAAATATTTCTTTCTTGCCACACTTCAAAATGAAGGCTTCCTACCTGATCTTTCTCATCTGTGAACGCTTCTCCTAACTTCTCCTTTGTGAGCACTTTATCTCCCGTTTTTACCCTTACATTTATGAGATTCTGATACACCGATAAATACTCACCGTGCCTGACCAGTACTGTAGAATTTGCTCCCAGAATACCAAAAACCTTGGTGACTTCTCCTTCAAAAACAGCCCTTACCTCCGCGCCGGGGGTACTGGTGATATCGATGCCATTGTTTTTGACACTTGAACCCCGCAAACCCGGAACTTCCTGGTTACCATAACCCACCGTAATAATGCCTTTTTCCACAGGCCAGGGCAGCTTGCCCTTGTTCTTCCTGAAATCACTTCCCACCAGTTCCTGTTCAGGAGTGAGGGCATCGTAAATATTATTTGAGCTGGAACGCCTGGCTTCTTCTTCTATAATCTCCCTGATCCTTGCTTCTACCTCCCGGGCAATCCTTTCTTTCTCTTCGATTTCTCGTTTTAACTGAGATTCTCTTCTTTTCAGATCGTTCACCATGGAAGCCTCTCTGCTACGTTGTGCCACCAGCTTGGCCTGTTCGCTCTCCTTATTTTCCATCAGACCAAGCTTTTCATTCTTCAGTGTATTCAGGGTTTTCTGCTGCTGGTCCAACTCTTCAATGGAGGCTTCAATTTCCCCGGCCTTTCTTTTCCTGTATTCCCCGATATATTTCAGATACTTATAGCGCTGATAAGATTGTGATATGGTACTTCCCGCGAGTATATACATCAACTTTTCATAATCAGTGTGGTTCCTGTAAGCATAGTAAATCAATCTGGCATATTCTTCCTTGTTTCTTTGGTTCTCCACCTTCAACTGCTCAATCCTGGCCTGGGTGTCAGCAATGTTCCGTGTATACAGATTAACTTCAGATTCCAGTGTGGATATGACCCTGGATCTTGAATTGATCCCCTGCTGAAGAATCCGGAGTTGTTGGATGGTACTTTCCCGCTGTGCCGTTGTTTTTTCCATCAATTCCCTGGCAAGTTTGATTTCTTCAAAGGCCCTTTCCTTCTGCCTTTGCAACTCTTCTTTGGATTGCCCTGTAAGTGCACTCCCCGCCAGTATAAACAATCCTATGGAAAGATAAAATCTGATCATCTCAGCTCTGTAAATGTATATCTTCGGGGATTAACATCCATTTTTATCTTTACATCCCTGTTGTAGGTGGTAACGCCCCCCCTGGCCAAAATTTCGAAGTCGGTAATCATGAAATTGGAAAATATGCGTATGGCATCGTCCCGTCGCTCTCCCATCAGATATTTATTTGTCTGCCGGTGATAAAATTCGAATGTTTTTATTTTAAATCCGGTCCTGTCCAAATGTATTCTTTTTTTCACATGGGTTTCATCAAAATCAAATACGATGTGATCTAAAAGATCATCATGGGCGGCGCTGATCTCCCTGCAAAGCAAGTGTGGGGCAATCAGGTTCTGAAGATCTCTGAAATTCACCGGGTACTGGTATCCAAATCTTCTCTGCAAAGGCGAGGTATAAACAATTTTGTCCAGCCGGTTAATTACCTTGATGGAATCTTTCATCACCGAGGCACGCAGAATTTCATATCCGCTGTTTACTGCAGACAAATACAGGATGGAGTCTCTTTTGGCGTAGACCGTTAAGCTTGCTTCATATCGCTCATTATCAAAAGTGATAATCGCTTCTGCCTTTGAGATCAGGAAACTGTGGATGGTATCTGTGCCCATGCAATTTGCTTCCAGTCCCTCCATACCCGTGAGTTCAGGCCTTACAGGTCCGGCCAGCTCCTTCAGGGTGCCACATTCCTTCAGAAAGAACAGGGCAAGCACCCACAAAATCCAATGGGTCTTATTCATTCTTTCTAACATGTATGTTTTCGATCTTTTGCTCCAGTCTGGTTTTATCGCCTCCCAAAAGAATGGCTTTTTCATAATATGACAGAGCAATTTTGTAACTCTCCAGGGCCAGTTGAATATCTCCGGCGTGCTCATTCACCTCAGGGTCGTTCTCCCCGCCTTTTTCCAGGGCGCTAAGAATGTATTTTTCGGCCTCCTCGTATGAACCAAGCTTGTACAGCACCCAGGCATATGTATCCAGGAAAGTGGAATTATCCGGATTTTCCCTTACGGTGATAAAACTCCACTCTTTGGCCTTCATCAGACTTTCGCCCCGTTCAGCCAGATAGTAGCTGTAGTTATTCAATACCATATGATTTCCAGGATCCTCCTCTATCAAGGCCTCGAATATTGAATCTGATTGGGGATAGTTCTCCGTTCTATAATAAGCTTCAGCCAGCAACATCCTTGCCTGGGGTCCATAGTCCGGATTGGAATAATCATCCATGGGCAGATCCTTAAAATTGTCGATCAAGCGCTCATAATCCTCTGTCTGATAAAGGCCTATACCCCTGAAAAATCTGATATCCGCACTATCGGGGTACATTTCCCAGGCCTTGTCTGCAATCATAACAAGCTCTTCATCCAGGGAGGCGGCATTGGCCAGCATGATGGTTTGCATATAGATGTTGTAGTTACCCCTGTTTAGCTCAAGATATCTTTTCAGATGAATATAGGCACGCTCATACATCCTGTTCTGGATATAAAAATCAGCAGCAATCAATCTCAGATCACTTTCATCCGGATGGGTTTGGGCGAATTCTTCAATTACTGCAGATAAATCTGAAGCATAGTTAGTTACATACTCCTCCTCTGACAAATAATAGGACAGAATGGCCAATTTCCGCTGCACATCAATCTGCCTGCTGCCAAAAGATTTGGCCAAATACTTTAAACTCCTCCCTAAATCCCCGTTCTCCCTGTAGTAATCGGTCAGGTTGGTCAGGGCAAAAATATTGAGGCTGTCCACTTCCAGAATTTGCTGGTAATAGGCCGCGGCGGCATCCTCATCTCCGCTTTTCATGCTCAATTCTGCAGCCACGATCCTGAACTGTATGGCTTCCGGAAAGATGGCCATCACCTTTTCCACCTCCTCCCTGGCCAAATCATACTTTTCTTCGCTTTCGTATACGGAAGCCTTTAACAGAGTGATCTTTTCACTGAATCCCCTTTCCTTTTCTATTTTATCCAGGGTCCTGATGGATTTCGCCCATTTACCCATGGCGAAATAGGCCGAGGCCAACTGGTATTCCCACTCCACGTTTTCAGGATCCAGCTTTCTTTTCTGCTTCAGGAGGTCCACCATTTCATCAAAGGCTTCATTGGCGCCCAGGGCATTGATATAGGCCATTGAATACCAGGCATTGTCGGGATCCAGTTCATACGCTTGGGAAAGATTCTTCAGTGCCAGCTCCAGCTGATTGGTCATCAGATAAATAGATCCGGCTTCAAAATAGGCCACTGCACAATCCGGCTTATCTTTGATCACCATTTGATACAGTTTGACCGCTTCTGCCAGTTGACCCAGGTTTTTTTGCTTGACCGCTTCTATAAGTACATATTGATAATCCTGGTTTTTACTCCCTTCCTGCCCCCATCCGTTCAGCATTGCTGAGAACAGCATCCCCAGAACCAAACATCTAACCACTGTTCTCTTCCTCATGTCTATATCAATTTGTTCCAGTGTGTCCAAAGCCGCCGGCTCCCCTTTCGGAATCCTCCAGGGATTCAACCTGCGACCAGCGAATGGATTCCACTTTATTGATGACCATCTGGCAAATTCTTTCTCCGTTCTCTACTACAAAATCCTCGCCAGATAGGTTGATCAGGATGATGCCTATTTCACCCCGGTAGTCCGCATCAATGGTGCCCGGGGTATTGACCACAGAAATTCCTTTTTTTAATGCCAGGCCGCTTCGGGGCCGGATCTGGGCCTCGAATCCCTCGGGCAACTCAATAAACAATCCTGTGGGAATGAGTGCACGTTGCATGGGTTTCAGAGTAACAGGCTGCTCAAGACTGGCCCGCAGATCCATTCCGGCAGCATAAGGAGTGCCGTAATCGGGCAAGGGATTGTCTGAGGTATTTACGATTTTCACTTCCATCTTATCGTTCTGTTTTATAACCATTGAAAGTCTTGCGCTCCATCCACACCACCAGGCCAACAAAACCCCCTAAAAGCAGGAGGGGCCATACCCTGGCCAATCCGTGAAGATTCTGCAAAAATAGTTGATTGCCCAGATATATAAGCCCTGCCAGCGCCATATATGCCAGGATTCTTCCTGTCCGGTAGGGAATCGGAAAGTGTTTGCGTGACCAAAAAAAGGAAATGACCACCATGGTGCTGTAGCACAGAAGGTGGGCCCATGCGGACGCCACATAACCGTACCTGGGGACAAAGAGCAGGTTCACCACAATGGTGATCAAGGCGCCCAGCAGTACCAGGACGGCCCCAAAATGTGTCTTGTTGGTCAGCTTATACCAGATGGAAAGGTTGAAAAATATGCCCATGATCAGGTTAGCCGCCAGCACTATGGGCACGATTTGTACCCCTTCCCTGAAGCCCGACCCAATGAAAAGGATGAAATAATCGAGGTACAGCGTGACCAGCAGAAAGATGAAAAGACCGGCCACCACAAAAAAGGTCATGACATCCGCGTAGAGCCCTCTGGCATTTTTTTCTTCCGACTTCGAGAAAAAGAAAGGCTCCGCGGCATATTTAAACATCTGTACAAACAATGTCATCAATACAGCCAGCTTATAATTGGCCCCATAGACCCCCAATTGTTCCATGGGATTTTGTTCCGGAGCTATGAGGTGTTTCAATAAGACCCGGTCAAGGGCTTCGTTCACCGTTCCCGCCAGTCCGGCTATCAGCAAAGGATAGGAGTAGCGGAAGATTTTCTTCAACAGGCTCCTGTCGAAGGCCGAACGAAAAGCGGCAGTGATTTCCGGCAAGAGTAAAACCAATTTCAAGCAGGAAGCCAGAAGGTTTGAGATCAGCACATAGCCTACTCCTATGCTTTCATTGTAGATCCTGCTTACCCACTCCGAATCAAGGTGCCGCGGGCAATAATAGAGAAAAAACAGGTTCAGTCCTATATTGATACCCACCTCCACAATGCGTATCAATGCGTATTTTAAGGGCTTATCTCTTAACCTGATCCTGGCAAAAGGAATGGAAGTAAAAGCATCGATGCCCACGATCACAGCCAACCAGCGGATATATTCCGGGTGTAGTTCATAGCCTATGGCCCTGCTCACCGGGCCCGACCAAAGCCACATCGCCAGGATAAACAGCAAGGAGGTGGTAAACAGAGATCCGAGCACCGTGGTATAAACCTCTTCTTTCTGGCTGGAGTTGCTGGCAAACCTGAAATAACCCGTTTCCATGCCGTAGGTAAGGATGACCAGAAGAAACACCACATAGGCATACAGTTCGGTAATGATCCCATAGGCTGCCTTTTCAAACACCCTGGTATAAAACGGTGTAAGCAACAGATAGTTAAGCAGGCGAGGCAGCACAATGCCCATGCCGTAGATGGCTGTCTGCCCAAACAGCTGTTTGATGGGATTCCTCAAGTTTTTTGCAAGATTTCCGTAAAAGTAGCATTATCCGCAGCGATGATCATTCATCTGCGGATTTTTTATTAAACAGGAGATAGCCGAAACTGAGCTGTATCAACCAGGGATTCTCCTCATCAGTGATATACCCCAGGTGAAAGGATAGCGGACCAGCCACTGTAACTACATTCAATGAAGCGTTGAACAGGGTCCGCATGCTTTTGAAATAATTGCCCAGGTAGGCCCGGTTGTCCTGGTCCCTCAGGATCTCCTGCACCGGGACAAAGGCATAGGCTTCCAGTTTGGCATGTACCTGCTGCCTGAAATTGTAAACAGGCATCAGGCCCAGGGCAAGGAATTGATTGGCCCGGTAGTGTTCCATGAACAGGCTCTTGGTAACTACGTTTGGCTGGAATGCAGTGGCTTCGAGGATGGTCGAGAAATAATTGCTCAGCAAAGGCTTGAAAGTGGCTTCTGCCTGGATAAGATAACCCATCGAAAAAGAGCTTCCCAACGGAATGTACCCGATGTTTTTAAACTTTGCCGCAAACCAGGTATAGTCGATTCTTTCATTCTGTTCGCTGGCCGAGGTGGAGCCGGGGGAATAGTTTTCGAGTCCGTACCCCACCCTGAGTGAATGAATCCTGCGGGTCCCTTCCGTTGGAAATTGCTTGTTATTCAACGTGTTTCTATCGCTTGCCAGGTAGGCGGAAAGCAAATTTACATTGGAGATCTCCGAAGTGTCGGTGGAAGAAAAATCCCTCGACATGTAGTACACTTCCCTGTTCCTGCCAATGCCAATCCCTCCTTTGATGGTTCCGTTGATCTTGTAGGGAATACCTGCATCAAAGCGAAAGTTGATTTCATCTTCCGTGATGTATGGGGGTTTCAGGTCCTTGAAAAAAGTATTGGTGTTGAATGTATTGTAACGATAGCCGTTGTAATTGAAGTTCATATTAAAGAACACCGGGATGTTGGAAGGATAATCGAAGCGCACACCGATGTTGCCCCCATTGTAAAAACGGCCAAACTGTACGCTTCCCCTTAAATGGGTGCTGAGTTCGGTGATCTGCCGGTAACTGAATCCCAGGTATGTCTGGGCCATTCCCGTGGTGGAAATATAGAGGCCAAAGCGTGCTTCCAGAGGTGTTTGTGGAATCACCCTAAGCTTCATGGTAAACAAACTGTCTTGCGGATGGTAAATGGCCTGTGGGTGCAGATAAAATAAGCTCTGGTCGCTCGCCAGCTTGAGGTATTCTGTTTTCATTTCCTGAACTTCCAGGATGGAATCTGATTTCCGGATGGAGCGTACCAGGTATTCCTCCTGCTTGGCTTCAAGGCCTTCAATCTGAATATCATTGAAACGCAGTTCCGGAAACGTGCTCACAAAATCTTTTCTTCTTTTCTGTATGGTGGCCGAGTCGTCTGCCACCCTGTGTACAAGCAGCCTGATGCTGTCCATTTTCTCCAGGGTGGTCTGATATCCTATTTCCACAAACTCATCCAGCTTGTCGAAGGCCAGGAGGGATTGTTTTCCCAGGTCATGATCCAGCAGTACGCCCTGTCCGGAATCTATGGCATAGCTGGCCGGCTTCATGACGATGTTTTCGATCTGCCCCAGGATATCAAATTCATCCGGGGCTGTATTTCCCATGGCCGCCTTGCTGCCGATCAGTACATCCGGATCAAAATGGGAGATCACATGCTTTGCTGGAAAATTGTCATAGATCCCTCCGTCATACATGATGCTTCCATCCAAAACAATGGGGCGGAAATACAGGGGAACCGTCATGGAGGCACGAATCGCCTGACTCAGGTCTCCCTTCCTGAAAACCACCTCCCTGCTGTTGGAGATATCCGCAGCGTTGCACAAAAAAGGAACAAACAAGCTGTCAAAATCATACCCGGCCGCAGCGCTGGCCCTGGAAAAAATCTCCATGAATGCAAAATCCATCAGGTGGTTCGGGATGACGCTCAAGGGGATCCTGGTCTTGGGGATGGTGTCTTTCAGGTCGATTCCCACCTTGAAAATATCCGGACCCGGATCTTCCTCCTTGAAATAATATTTATATTCCTCCTCTATGACTCCGCTCATCCAGTACGCAAATTCGTCTGATTTGATGATGGATATGATTTCATCGGGACTCATGCCCATGGCATAGCACCCCCCTATAATGGCACCCATGGAAGTCCCTCCCACATAGTCGATGGGTATCCTGTTTTCTTCCAGGGCTTTGATGACGCCAATATGGGCCAGACCTTTAGATCCCCCCCCACTCAATACCAATCCCACAGACTGGCTGTTTGCCCTTAGGGGCAATAATGCAATTACAACCAGTAAGAAACATTTATTGAACATTCATTTTATCTTTGCATGGCTATTCTCTATTAAAAATACAAGTTTTATGATGAAGAATCGTTTTTCCTCCCCGATTGTTTCCCTGACTGTTTTACTCCTTTTGTCTTCCTTATCAGCCGTGGCTCAGGAATACAAATCGGAAAGACTGATAAAGATTGAGACCTCCCTGGGGGATATGCTGGTCAGGCTGTATGATGAAACTCCGGCTCACCGCGATAACATGATCAAACTGATCGAAGAGGGCTTTTATAAAAACCACCTGTTTCATCGGGTGATCAAAGACTTTATGATCCAGGGGGGAGATCCTCATTCTGTAGGTGCAGAAAAGGGGCAACGGCTGGGATCGGGTGGGCCTGGATATACGGTTCCTGCCGAATTTCATCCTTCACTGATTCATAAAAAGGGTGCCCTGGCAGCCGCCAGAAAAGGGGACCAGGTCAATCCCGAACAGGCTTCCAATGGATCCCAGTTTTACCTGGTACAGGGACGGGTCCTTACCCCCGAAGAAATCAATATCCTTGCACAGAGAGGGGTAGCCACCTTCACCGAAGCATCCACTGAAATCTACACCACCCAGGGAGGTACTCCCCACCTGGATGGTGCCTATACGGTATTTGGTGAAGTGGTGGAGGGCCTGGAGGTGTTGGATTCGATCGCCGCGCAGCCATGCGATGCCTATAACCGTCCCGTAGAAGACGTGATCTTCACCATCTCCATCGTCAAATAAGGCATATTTTTTTACTTTTGTATCTCTAATTCAAACAGATATGCTTCAAAATATTGACAGGATCCTTGAAGAGGCCCGGCAATTCAAAGCGGAAACAAAGGAAGAAATCGAGCAATTCAGGATAAAATACCTCGGAAAAAAGGGGGTTCTTGCTGATCTGTTCCGGGATTTCAAAGAGATACCCGTTGAGCAGAAAAAAGAGACCGGGCAAAAGATCAATCAGCTGAAGCAATTTATCTCGGACAAAATTGAATCTCTGCACGAAGCGTTTACAGATACTGCGGACCATGATGGCGCCATCGACCTTACCCTTCCAGGTCCTCCGGTCCAGCAAGGAGCCAGACATCCCATATCCATCGTTCGCAATGAGATTATCTCCATTTTTAACAGGCTGGGCTATACCATCTCAGAAGGTCCGGAGATTGAGGATGACTGGCATGTGTTTTCCTCCCTCAACTTCCCTCCGGAGCATCCTGCACGTGATATGCAGGACACTTTTTTCATTGAAAAGGATCCGGATATTTTGCTCAGGACCCATACTTCTTCAGTACAGGTAAGGGTCATGGAGAAGGAGTCCTTGCCCATTCGTACCATATCCCCGGGGAGGGTATTCCGCAACGAAGCCATCTCGGCCCGGGCACACTGCATTTTCCACCAGGTGGAGGGGCTGTACATTGACCAAAACGTATCCTTTGCCGACCTGAAACAAACTTTGCTGTATTTTGCCCAGGAGATGTTTGGCAAAGAGGTGGAAATCAGGCTCAGGCCTTCCTATTTTCCTTTCACAGAACCCTCTGCTGAAATGGATATCAGTTGTCAGATCTGTGGTGGAAAAGGCTGCAATGTGTGTAAATATACCGGATGGCTGGAGATCCTTGGCTGCGGCATGGTTGATCCAAATGTGTTGGAATTCAACAATATAGACTCACTTACGTATACAGGATTTGCCTTTGGGATGGGCATTGAACGTGTAGCCATGCTGAAATACCAGGTAAGGGACCTCAGGCTCTACTTTGAAAACGATATCCGCTTCCTGGAACAATTCGCCGCGGCCTGGTAAGGGTATTATTCTTCAGTCTTCGAAGATGATTTCATGGCTGATGGGAAAGGCCTGGGAGTAATTGGCCGAAACCCCGCAATACCTCGTGGTGGAGAGATGAACGGCTTTTTCCACATTCCTTCGGTTGATGCCCTTTCCCTTCACGCGATAAATGATTTTCATCCCAATAAATCTTTTGGGGTGTTCTTCGGTCACATCTCCTTCCACCTCCACGGAGAACTCCTCCACGTTTTCCCTCATTTTTCCCAGAATGGCTGCCACATCCATTCCCGTGCATCCGGCAAGGGCCACCATCATCAGGGGTTTGGGCCTGGGCCCTGTATTTTTCCCCCCGTGTTCCTGCGAACTATCCATGTAAATCTTATGTCCGTCTACTTCTGCTTCAAAAGCCAGGTCGTTGAGCCATTTGGCCGATATTGTTTCCTTCATGGTTTCTGTTTTTTTCAATGGATATTTCGCTATTTTTAACTATTCTTCCGTTCATGGGCTACGATGAAACATATGACATGGCTTGTGAATCCTGCACCATCAGGACCCATCCGCTTTTCCGGCACCTTAATTCAGAAGAACTGGAAGAGGTTTCGCTCAACAAGATAGCAGAAACTTATCAAAGAGGAGCCATCATCTATCACGAAGGGAACCGCATGAAGGGTTTCTACTGCGTCCAGAAGGGCATCATCAAGATCTATAAAACCGGGAGTGACGGAAAGGAACAAATTGTGCGTTTTGCCAAACCCGGAGATATGATCGGATACCGTTCTGTGGTAAGCAATGAGCCAGCCTGCACCACTACCGAAGTCCTGGAGGAAAGCGTGGTTTGCCATATACCGGCAGAGATTTTACTCAAGCTCATACAGGGCAATGGGAATTTCGCTGTAGAACTGATGAAGCTCACCTGCAAAGAGCTGGGCGAGGCAAACTCATACATTACGGACATCGCCCAGAAGACAGTGAAAGAGAGGTTGGCGGAAATTCTTATTCACCTGGATGAGGAGTTTGGCGAAGATAAGCTGGGGGTGCTGAACATCTCGCTCACCCGGGAAGAGCTTTCGAACATTGTGGGTACGGCCACTGAATCCATAATTCGTCTCTTGTCGGAATTTAAAAATCTGGGTTACCTGGAAGTCAACGGCCGTAAAATAAAAATCCTGGACAAGCCAGGATTAAAGTACATTGCCAATATTTAGCAGAGGCCAGTCCACCATTCTATTGATAAAAATATGGGCTAAGAGGCCTCCGATGACCAGCCCAAGACTGATTCCCAGATTGGAGTTTGTCTGCACCTCGGTAAAAACCACAAGTCCCAGAACGATTACACCGGCCAGTATAATAAGAAGCCCGCTATTCTTCAATACGTCTTTTAACATAACTAAGGTCAGTTTGAATCTCACACAAATATAGACAAAATATCAAAATAAAAAGTTTTGCCTATCTCTATATTTGCCAAGGTGTTCATAGGCGTTGGCTGTAACCTCTCTTCCTCTGGGCGTTCGTTTGATATAACCTTCTTTGATCAGAAAGGGTTCATACACTTCTTCGATGGTCCCCGCCTCTTCCCCCACTGCTGTGGCAATTGTGTTCAGACCCACCGGTCCGCCCTGGAATTTGTCGATGATGGTGGATAATATCTTGTTGTCCATCTCATCCAATCCGGAGCTATCAATGTTCAGGGCGTCGAGTCCATAGCGTGTAATATCCATATCAATCTTTCCGTCGCCCTTCACCTGGGCGAAATCCCTGATCCTTCTCAATAGGGCATTGGCAATTCTGGGTGTTCCCCTGCTTCGTGAAGCAATCTCCAAAGCGGCATCATCCTGGATTTCCACCTTCAATATGCCTGAAGATCTGCGGACAATGCCGGTTAAAACTTCCGTATCATAATATTCCAGCAGTGATTTGATCCCAAACCGGGCCCTTAGGGGTCCGGTGAGCAAACCAGAACGTGTGGTAGCCCCAATGAGGGTAAAGGGTTGAAGGGTCAGTTGGACGGATCGGGCGGCCGGACCTTTATCGATCATAATATCAATGCAATAATCTTCCATGGCTGAATAAAGGTATTCTTCAACGATGGGAGACAGCCGGTGAATTTCATCAATAAAAAGCACATCTCCTTCTTCCAGCCCGGTGAGCAGTCCGGCCAGATCTCCCGGTTTATCCAGCACGGGTCCGGAAGTGACCTTAATGCCTACTTCCATTTCGTTGGCTATGATGTGGGCCAGGGTGGTTTTGCCCAATCCGGGAGGTCCGTGCAGCAGCACATGATCCAGTGCCTCGTCACGCAGGCGGGCTGCTTCCACAAAGATTTTCAGATTTTCAACGATCTTTTTCTGGCCATCAAAAGCAGAAAAAACAGCAGGGCGAAGCTGGGATTCGATTTCCAGATCCTTTTCGGACAGTTCCCCGTCCCTGAATTCATAATCTTCTACCATGCTGGCTCATTGAATGATTTTCACATCGCTTTCGGGAAGTCTGATCCTGACCCCATTGATTCTCTGTTCCTCGTTTTGCTTGTAGGAAATGGTCATGACCAGATTTCCTTCCGGATCATATTTCTTCCAGCTTCTTTCACGGATGCCCATCACGTAGTATTGCTCCTCCTTGAGAGCTCCGTTGGGATAGTAATACTTGTGTCTTTTGTCGGGTGTTCCCTGTGTATATGACCCTTCATATTTCAGGGTCCCGTCCTGGTAATAATATTTCCAGGTCCCTTCCCTCAACCCGATGACATAGGATCCTTTTTCTTCATGATCACCCACCTGGTAAACCCACTCACCTTCTCTTTCCCCATTGATGTAATCTCCTTTGGCGAGAATATTTCCTTGTTCGTCGTACTCCACAAACATGCCGTCCTCCCTTCCATTG
>CBDTYO010000035.1:0-15739 GCA_965364615.1 uncultured Bacteroidia bacterium | reverse complement strand
GGGATCATTGGATTGATCCTGGTGTATACGGTGGGACAAGGAATTTTTTAATTATCATTCAGGAAGTAAATCGCCAGTATACCCCGGAATTTCCTCGGAGCTTCATTGAAAAAATATCCCTTTCTGCAGAGAAAACGGGTCCATGCATTGAATCTATTTTCACAGGCTCAAAATGGTTTGTAGCTTGGATTCATAATTCCATATAAATCATTGTGATGAAACCATATATCTATTCCAAAATGAGTACTTTACTAATAAGCCTGCTGATCACCATGGTGATCAGCAGCACCGGCTGTGAAACAACTGGCGATTTGAAAAATCCCCTGGTAAATCTCCCCGATATCACAGGATTTCCGGTGGTGGGAACCAATCAAAGCACCTTCTTTGACCACTCCACTTCCATATCCGAACCCTTACCAGGGGAGGCTTTCTACGGACAAAATGCCCACTATCCGGGGAATGGACCCTCCTATTCGGATCATAATGACGGGACGGTGACAGACCATGTCACCGGGCTTATGTGGCAGCAATCCTTTGATCACAACGGAGATGGAGCGGTGGACCTCAACGACAAGCTCACCCTGGACGAGATTCTGGACCTCCCGGGATCAGTAAGCACCGGGGGTTATACGGACTGGCGTGTGCCCACCATCAAAGAAATGTATTCCCTGATCCTTTTCAGTGGTCGGGATATCAGCGGCTATCAAGGCAGCTCCACGGAGGGACTGATCCCCTTCATTGACGCAGAAGTTTTCCAGTACGCCTACGGGGATACCGGTGCCGGTGAACGTCTCATTGACATGCAGTGCGCCACCACCAATGAATATGCCAGCACGGAAGTGGAAAGAATGGTCTTTGGAGTGAACTTTGCCGATGGTCGAATCAAGGGCTACGGCACCCGGATGATGGGTCGGGATAAGGCCTTTAACTACCTGTTGGTCCGTGGCAATCCCACCTACGGGATCAATGACTTTTCCGACAATGGAGACGGAACCATCACCGACCGGGCCACGGGACTAATGTGGATGCAGGAGGACAATGGGGAAGGATTGTCATGGCAAGATGCCCTGAGCCATGCAGAAAACTTTGAGTATGCCGGGTACAGCGACTGGCGCCTGCCGGATGTTAAGGAACTGCAAAGCATCGTTGACTACACACGTTCCCCGGCCACAAGCCATTCCGCGGCCATCGATCCCCTGTTCCGCTGTTCAGGTATCACCAATGAGGCAGGTGAGGAGGATTTCCCCTGGTACTGGAGCAGCACCACCCACGGAAACTGGACCGAAGAACATGAGGGTGCCTGGGGGGCCTACCTGAGCTTCGGCCGTTGCATGGGAAATATGAGCGGGATGCCTGAGGCTTTCATGCCCGCAGAACCCACGGCCAGAAAAGGTGCCTTTGCGGAAACCCATTGGGTGGATGTGCATGGGGCAGGTTCCCAGCGCAGCGATCCGAAAACAGGAGATCCCGCAGCCTATTCAGAAGGACATGGTCCCCAGGGAGATGCCATCCGCATATACAATTACGTGCGCCTGGTGCGTGATGCAGATTAAGCAGTAACATGCAGGTTTTCCTGAACAAGCACCTCTTGAACCTGGGATGCGGTTATAAATTCTGAGACTATGAAACACTTATTAAGCTTTGCAATGATCGCCAACCTCTTATTGTTTGGCGCCTGCCGGAGGGATAACCCGGACCCGAAAGAGGGCAGGGAGGATTCCGTGGTACTGGATCTGGCCGATTGGACAAATGAAACCCACGGATCTCTGACAAATCCCAATTATGGTGTGGTGTTTAACGAGGACGAAGTTCTCCGTTTTGACATAGTGATCAACAGCGAGGATTGGGCCACCATGCAGTCTGACTTAATGGTCCATTTGAATTCCGGGGGAGGAAATCGACCGGGCCCCATGGGCGGAACCGGCGATTTTGATCCTGTATGGGTACCATGCTCTGTATATTTCAAGGATCAGCAATGGTACCAGGTAGGCATCAGGTATAAGGGGAATTCAAGCCTCAGGTCCACCTACCAGATGGGATTGGGGAAGTTCTCCTTCAAACTGGACTTCGATCAGTATGAAGATGAGTATCCCCAGATTAAAGACCAGCGTTTCTTTGGTTTCAGGCAGCTGAACCTGAAAAACAACTACGACGATGCTTCCCTGATGCGTGAAAAAGTAGCAGGAGACCTTTTCCGGGAATTCGGACTGCCTTCTTCTCGAAGTTCCTTTTGCTTGGTATATGTCGACCATGGATCGGGACCCGTTTACTTCGGAATGTATACCCTGGTGGAGGAAGTGGATGATACGGTTCTGGAAAGTCAGTTCGGAGATAAGCAAGGCAACCTCTACAAGCCCGATGGCTTTGCAGCCAGTTTTGCCGAAGGCTCTTACAATGCGTCCGAGATGGAAAAGAAGAACCACGAAGAGGTGGCCGATTATTCGGATGTCCATGCCCTGTATGAGGCCCTCAACAGCCCTGAAAGGAACTCAGATCCTGAGGCCTGGAAATCGGGATTGAATGAGTGCTTTGATGTGAATGCCTTCCTTCAATGGCTGGCAGCCAACACCGCCATGCAAAATTGGGATACCTACGGGCGAATGACCCATAATTATTATCTCTATCACATGCCCGAGACCGGTCAGCTGACCTGGATTCCATGGGACAATAACGAAGCTTTGCAGGAGGGCAAGCAGGGTGGGGCCCTGAGCCTGTCTTTGGACGAGGTGGGAAGCCAATGGCCCCTGATTCGCTATCTGTTGGATGTGCCTGAATACAAAGTACAATACCAGGAATACCTGTTCAATTTCGTGGAAACAGTTTTTACTCCCGATAGAATGACAGCTATATATTCTGATTATGAGGAGCTTATAAAGGAATATGCTTTGGCGGAGTCAGCACCCTACAGTTTTTTAAGGACTGGTACTGACTTTGAGTCTGCCGTGGCACAGCTGAAAGAGCATGTGCTCCTGAGAGAGGCCGCGGTGCAAAGCTACCTGAGCCAATAGACCACTTAGCAAATAAATCCCTATATTATTGTCCCCAATGGAATCTGCAGTTCCAAAGAAAAACCTCCTCTTATTCCTTGAGCCGGCAGTCTCAGTGCTCATCTGGCTTTTGGTGTTTGCCTCTCCCTTGCTTTTTGGTGACCACCAGGACGGATTTCACTGGGATCAAATCGGAAATGCCTGGAGATCCTTCATGCCCTACCTGGCCCTCTTCCTGATCAACAGGTTTGTCCTTTTGCCTTTGCTGCTTTTCCGAAAGAGGAGCTGGCTGTTCTTTATTTCCAACCTGGCCCTGATCCTGGTCCTTTCCGTGGGAGTGCGCTTTTATCGCACCCGCATCCTGGTGCCCGCCATGCAGGAGCATAGAAGAGAAGTCCTGGCTCCTCCTCCGGGTGCCCCACCCCCTCGAAAGGCTAATCCTCCCCGTCAGGGGACACTGGGCACTCAACCTCCTGCACCTGGACTGCCTCCCAGGGTATTGCCTCCCTTCGTCAGTTTCATGTTGATCTCTGTGCTGATGATCGGTTTTGATACCGGACTGGTGCTCTCCGTCAAGTGGGCCCAATCGGAACAACACAGGATCAGCATGGAAAAGGAGAACATAGAGAACCAGCTGGCCTTTCTTCGCAACCAGATAAGTCCCCATTTCTTCATGAATACCCTCAACAACATACACGCGCTGATAGATATCAACACCACCGAGGCCAAGGAGTCGGTCATTAAGTTGTCCAGGCTGATGAGGCACCTGCTGTACGATTCAGACACTGAGCTGATTCCCCTGAAAAAAGAAAGCGAATTCATACAGAATTATGTGGAACTCATGCGTCTGAGATATTCCGATAAGGTGCAGATCAATCTTCAGCTCCCCGATGAAATGCCGGACAAAAGCATCCCCCCCCTGCTATTTACCTCTTTTGTGGAAAACGCCTTCAAACATGGGATCAGCTACCTGGAGGCATCGTTTATCAGCATCTCCTTTGCCGTGAAAAGAGGAAGGCTGGTATTTGAAGTGCGAAACAGCCATTCCCGCCCCCAAAAGGAAGCCGGGATTTCCGGAATTGGACTGGAAAACTCCCGCAAACGTCTCGATCTTTTGTACGGAAATCGCTATTCCCTGGATATTCATGACGGGAAAGAAGAATTTTCAGTGAAACTCAGCATACCCCTATGATACAGTGCATAGCCATAGACGATGAACCCCTGGCCCTGCAGCAAATGGCCAGCTACATTGAAAAAACTCCCTACCTGGAGCTGGTGACATCCTTCGAGAGTGCCTTGCAGGCCATTGACTGGCTGCAGGAGAATAAGGCTGACTTAATGTTTGTGGATATCAACATGCCGGATCTAAGCGGGATGGAATTTGTGAAATCTCTCCAGCTCCCTCCCAAAGTCATTTTCACCACAGCCCACAGCGAATATGCCCTGGAGGGTTTCCGGGTCGATGCCATCGACTACTTGCTCAAACCCATCGGCTATCCGGATTTCCTCAGGGCAGTGGAAAAAGCCAGGGAAAGGATGGGTCCGGTGGAGCACTTTATAGAACAAATAGAAAGGGACGAGAAATTCCTGTTTGTGAAGTCGGAGTATAAAATCCTCCGCATCGATATGGCAGACATACGATACATCGAGGGAATGCGTGAATATGTGCGGATCCATATGGAAAATCAAAATCCTGTGATGGTGCTCACGAGCATGAAGAAGATGGAAGCTTTCCTTCCCGGCGACAGGTTTATGCGTGTACACCGCTCCTACATAGTCAACCTGCGAAAAGTGCATACCATAGAACGCATGCGGATCGTGTTTGACAAGGTCTTCATCCCGGTAAGTGAGCAGTACAAGTCTGCCTTTCAGGACTTCCTGGACAAGAATTTCCTGGTCTGAATTCTCTCATGCGATTTCCCTATATTTATGGCATAAAGCATCCAGCATGAAGCACAAAGTAGTCACCTTCGGAGAGGTAATGATCCGGCTCTCAACGCCGGGAAACCTTCGTTTCGCACAATGCAGATCCCTGGATTTCACCTTCGGGGGAGGCGAGGCCAATGTGGCGGTGTCTTTGGCCAATTACGAAATTCCGGTCAGCTTTGTGACCCGTCTTCCCGGCAACGATCTGGC
Organism: uncultured Bacteroidia bacterium; assembly: GCA_965364615.1. Lineage (GTDB taxonomy): Bacteria > Bacteroidota > Bacteroidia > Bacteroidales. Next base: position 10,616 of record CBDTYO010000035.1, on the reverse strand, counting down.
TGATGCCTGCCTGGCTGAATTGAAAGGTCTTGGGGTCCGGACCGGTCACATAGTGCGGAGCGGGGACCGGATGGGTATCTACTTTCTGGAAACCGGAGCTGTGGCCAGGTCCAGCCAGGTGATTTACGACCGCACCCGTTCTGCGTTTTCCCAAATAGAACCTGGAATGGTGGATTGGGACCAGGTATTTGAAGGAGCCACCTGGTTTCACTGGACCGGGATTACCCCGGCAGTTTCAGCCTCGGCAGCCGCCGTCTGCGCAGAAGCCATCCAGGCCGCCCTTTCCAAAGGGATCACCGTCTCCACCGATTTGAATTACCGCAGGAAGCTTTGGAAATATGGAAAATCTGCCCGGGAGGTCATGCCCCCATTGGTGGAGGGGTGTGAAGTGATCCTGGGGAACGAGGAGGATGCCGCCTTGGCCCTGGACATCCACCCCGAAGGTGTGGATGTGACCCGCGGACAAGTGGACGCTGAAGCCTATCTGGGTATGTCGAAAAAGATCATGGAACGCTTTCCCAGGTGCCGGAAAGTGATCACCACCCTCAGGGAATCGGTCAATGCCAGCCACAATAACTGGTCGGGAGTGCTCTATGACGGAAGCACACTTTACAAGGCTCCCCAATATCAGATCACCCACATGGTGGATCGTGTAGGGGGAGGCGATGCATTCATGGCGGGATTGATATATGGTTTGCTCAGGTATCAGAAGGACCTCCAAAAAGCCCTGAATTTTGCCGTGGCGGCCTCCTGCCTGAAACACACCATCTTCGGGGATTACAACCGGGTATCGGTGGCAGAGGTGGAAAAACTGATGGGAGGTGATGCCTCTGGCCGGGTCACCCGCTAGGTCCTTTATTGAGTGATTTTTCTTAAGTTTGCGCACGCAAGCAAAGATGATCCTCAACCCCTATCCATCTCATCCCCATTTTCACGGCCTGGTGAACTCACTGAAAGCCGGGGACAGGCAGGTGCAGTACCTGGAAGGGCTGTCCGGATCCTCGCGCTGCGCCCTCATCCACGCCTGCCTGAGCGAACTTAAAGGAGCCCACCTGGTGGTCTTCCAGGACAAGGAAGAGGCCGCCTACTTTTATACCGATCTGGTCACCCTGGACCGGAGCCCCGAACGCACCCTGTTTTTCCCTTCCTCCTACAAACGATCGGTGCAGTATCAGCAAACCGATGAGGCCAATATCATTACCCGGACCCAGACCCTCAGGCGCCTGGCAGAAAGGAGGGTCGCCAGTTTCATCATTACCTATGCCGAAGCACTGGTGGAATCCGTGCTGACCCGCAAGCAGCTGGGCGAGACCACCCTGGAGATCAGGCAGGGAGAAAAAATTGACCGGTCCTTTCTGGAGGAGGTGATGCAAACCTATGGTTTTCAATTGGTGGATTTTGTGCATGAACCCGGACAGTACTCCATCCGGGGTGGAATTGCCGATGTGTTTTCCTATGCCTCAAGCCATCCCTGCCGCATCGATTTCTTCGACGATGAGGTAGATTCCATACGCATTTTTGATGCCGATACCCAGCGATCCCTGGAGACGGTCAAAAAGGTCAATATCATTCCCAATATCCAGTGGGAGAGCGGGATGGGTGAACGCCGGATATCCTTCCTGGAGTATATTCCTGAGGGAACCACCCTGTGGGTGGACCATCCCGACTTGGTGTGCGATCTCATCGACAGTCTCTACCACCGCACAGAACTAAAGGCGGACCCTGAGAAAAAAATCAATAAGGCGCAATTCCTCAAAAACGGCCGTGAGATCAGATCTCAAATGGCAGGATTCAGGCAGGTGATCTTTGGAATCGCCCAGAGCAAACAGGAAGAGTTGAGCTGGAGCTTTCATACTTCCCCCCAACCGGCTTTTCAAAAAAACTTTGAATTGCTCACCTCCCACCTGAAAGAGCAATCCTCCGAAGGGTATACCAATTACCTTCTTTCCGAAAATGAGAAGCAACTGGAGCGGCTTCGGGCCATTTTTGCGGAGATCGACCCGGAACTGCAATACCAAATGTATTCCAGAACCCTCCATGAAGGTTTTACCGACCACGATCTGAAGCAAGCCTATTATACAGATCATCAAATCTTCGAGCGTTACCACAAGTTCAGGTTTCACGACCGCTTCAGCAAAAAGGAATCGGTCTCGGTGAAAGAACTGATGGGACTCAATCCGGGCGATTATGTGGTACATGTGGACCATGGCATCGGGATCTTTGGGGGGCTCGAAAAGATTGAGGTGAACGGAAGGATCCAGGAATCCATCAAACTGGTATACAAAGACCAGGACGTTTTGTATGTGAATATTCACTCCCTGCACCGCATCTCCAAATACAAAGGCAAGGATGCGGGTCCGCCCAAAATCTACAAGCTCGGCACCGGTGCCTGGCAGAAACTCAAGTCACAGACCAAGAAGAAGGTCCAGGACATCGCCAGGGAGCTGATCCTGCTTTACGCCCGCAGAAAAGAACAAAAGGGTTTTTCCTTTTCGCCCGATACGTACCTTCAGCAGGAATTGGAGTCCTCTTTCATTTACGAGGATACACCCGACCAGCTCAAGGCCACCGAGGATGTCAAAGCAGGGATGGAGGCCGGTTTTCCCATGGATCGCCTGGTGTGCGGCGATGTGGGTTTTGGCAAGACCGAAGTGGCCATCAGGGCAGCCTTCAAGGCCGTCAGTGACAGCAAACAGGTGGCCGTCCTGGTGCCCACCACAGTATTGGCCTTTCAGCACTACAATACATTCAGGGAACGGCTGAAGGGCTTTCCATGCACGGTGGATTACCTGAGCAGGTTCCGCTCCCAGGCCGACCAGAAAAGAATTATGTCCAGGCTCAAGGAAGGCAAGCTTGATATCATCATCGGTACCCATAAACTGGTGGGCAAAGAGATTGAGTTTTTTGACCTGGGGCTCCTGATCATCGATGAGGAGCAAAAATTCGGTGTCAGTGTCAAGGAGAAACTGAAGCAAATGAAACTGAATGTGGATACTTTGACCCTCACGGCCACCCCCATCCCCAGAACATTGCAGTTTTCCATGATGGGGTCCAGGGACCTGAGCATCATCAATACCCCTCCGCCCAACCGCCATCCGATCATTACCGAATTGCATCCCTTCAACGAAGAGATCATCAAGGAAGCCATCGAATATGAGGTGAGCCGTGGCGGACAGGTGTTCTTCATCCACAACCGGGTGCAGAACATCATGGAGATAAAGGAGATTGTTGACCGGGTGGTCCCGGGCATCCGTTCGGTGGTGGCACATGGTCAGATGGAGGGAAGGAGCCTGGAATCGGTGATGCTCGATTTCATGCAGGGTGATTATGATGTGTTGATCGCCACCACCATTGTGGAATCGGGACTGGACATCCCCAACGCCAATACGATAATTATCAACAACGGACAGAACTTCGGATTGAGCGATCTTCACCAGCTCAGGGGACGAGTGGGACGTTCCAACAAAAAGGCCTTCTGTTACATATTTGCCCCGCCTGTAACCCTGCTTTCCCAGGAATCCCGGAGAAGGCTCAAAGCCCTGGAAGAGTTTTCCAGCCTGGGCAGCGGGTTCAACATTGCCCTGCAGGACCTGGATATCAGGGGTGCCGGCAACCTGCTGGGCGCTGAACAAAGCGGTTTCATTGCCGATATCGGTTTTGAGACCTACAACAGGATCCTCAATGAGGCCATGGCAGAACTGAAGGAGAATGAGTTTAGCAAGCTCTATGAAAAAGCCAAGGAAGCCACCTCTGAAGAAACCCTGTTCTTACCTGATTGTCACATAGATACAGACCTTGAACTCTTGTTCCCGGACGCCTACGTCTCCAACATCAGTGAAAGGGTGGAACTCTACAGAAAACTGGACGCCATCAAAGATGAAAAGACCCTTGAGGAGTTCCGGTCCATGCTGGTTGACAGGTTCGGAAAACTGCCATCCCCATCGGAAGAATTATTGAAGGTGGTCCAGCTTCGTTGGCTGGCTCAACGGACAGGTGTTGAAAAATTGGTGTTGAAAAAGAGCATCCTGATCACGTATTTTGTAAGCAATCCGGAATCGCCTTTCTACAAGTCAGAAAAATTCAGGGAGGTGATCGCAAACATACAGGCCCATCCTGGGCTTTTCAGAATGCGTGAAGACCAGGACAAGCTGAGCCTGAGAAGCGATCAGGTTAATTCCGTGGAAGAAGCTTACCAGATACTGCTTAGATTAAGTAAGGGATAGCAACAATGAACCTAGTTCTCGACCTGGGAAACACCTTTGGAAAGATCGCTGTGTGCGACGGTAAAAAAGTGGTGGAAGCCGCTGCCTATGATAGAATTACCAGCAGGGAGATATCCTATTTTCACATCCGTTACCCGGGCCTGCAGGGAGTGATCATTTCATCGGTGGTCAATGATTCCAGGGAGATCATTGACTATCTGCGCAGCCAGTATGCCACCTGCATCGAATTGGATCACTACACCCCTCTTCCTTTACGAAACAATTACCTCACCCCGGATACACTGGGATTCGATCGCATCGCAGCAGCCGTGGGTGCATATACTATTTGTCCGGGAAAAAACGTTCTGGTGATAGATGCCGGCACGGCCATCACCTATGACATTGTAACCTCCAAAGGGGAATTCATGGGGGGGAACATTTCCCAGGGATTGGAAATTCGGTTTAAGTCGCTGAACAAGTATACCAATCGTTTGCCACTGCTTGAGCGACCAGAGGAGACTCCTCCCCTGGTCGGAAGCAGTACCAGGGAAGCCATCCAGTCGGGCATCGTAAACGGATTATTGTTCGAAATGGACGGATTTATCGATGCCATCAGCAAAGAATACCCTAAATTACAGGTAGTATTAACCGGTGGCGATGCGAAATACTTTGTTGGAAAGCTAAAAAATAGCATCTTTGTGGACCCAAATCTGAACCTCATCGGACTTAACAGAATATTGGAACACAATGCAGACAGAGAGACTTAGGCCCATTTTGGTCAGTTTGGTGTTTACCCTGATCACCTCCTTCCAGTTAAGCGGCCAGTTTAATACATATTCTCCCTATACCCGTTTTGCGCTGGGTGACCTGGCCAGGCAAGGATTTGCCCAGGGCCAGGCCATGGGGGGAACCGGATTGGCCATGCATGAGGGCAACAGGATCAATCACCTGAATCCTGCGTCATTTGCATCATTCGACAGCACCTCGGTCTATTTTGATTTTGGGGCCAATACCTTTCACAACGAGTACAAAACCGAGAACTTTTCCAATACCTGGTGGAACATGAACCTGCATCATGTGGCCTTTGCTTCCTCCATGGGCAAATATTTGGGAGTTTCAGCAGGAATCGTTCCTTACAGCAGCATCGGATACAATATCAAGCAGGAATACGACGACCTGACCAATGGACTGGCCATGGACACCTATTACCAGGGCGAAGGCGGCATCATGAATTTTTACGTGGGAACCGCCGTAAAATTGCTGGACAGGGTTTCCATGGGGGTCACCATGAATTACCTGCTGGGCAAGCTTACCAGGCAACGGCAGGTAGAGTTTCCCACCCATTCGGGATTCTCCAATCCTTCTTCCACTGAAAATATCAACCTGAGACATCCTGTCTTTACCCTGGGATTGCAATACAAGGAGGTCCTGAGTGACAAATTCTTCTTTTCCGTAGGGGGTGTATATGATTTTCAGGCAAACATTCAAGTCTCCAACGACTTCACAGTCAATAATGTATTCTATCCCGACGACCCGGCCTATATCAACGATTCTGTGATCATCAATCCCAGCTATGTGCTGGATCAGGATACTTCATTGAACCAACTGAATATTCCCCAAAGAATGGGTGTGGGATTTGCTTTTGGGATTCCGCACAAATTAATTTTCACAGGAGACTTCTACAAGCAGGACTGGACCGGTTCCATGGCTGGTGAGAACTACACCACCACCAACAGAACTTCCATGCACTTCGGGATGGAATACATTCCCGATGTGGAAGCCATCCGGGGATACCATAAACTGATGAGCTACAGGGCTGGAGGATATTATACCCAATCGTACCTGATGGTCAACGGACAGCAACTGGAAGACTATGGCATAACTTTTGGGGTAGGCTTACCGGTGAAAACCCTGAGATCAAGTATTAATGTGGCCTTTACACTGGGCACCAGAGGTACTACAGAGTACAATTTAGTGAAAGAAAATTATGGAATTATCACATTTAATGTAACTTTACACGACCTATGGTTTAGAAAAAGGAGATTTGACTAAAACAGCATATTTTGAAAAGTATGAAAACGAAAGCCCTCAAAACCATCCTTTTGGCAACGATTTCACTTTTGTTTGCCCTGCCTGCTTTTACACAGAAGGGGATCGAGGACGGATCTAAATACGGTAAAGGTCAGGATAGTATCGAATGTATCAAAAACCTCTCACTGTACAGGGAGTTCTTTAAGCACAGCAACTACCGGGATGCCATCCATCCCTGGCGGATCGTATTTGGTTCTTGTCCCGCATCCAGCGAAAGAATGTACGTGGAAGGAATCACCATGTATCGCAACATGATCGAATCTGCATCCAATCCTGCCAGGATTGATCAGCTGATCGACACCATGCTGCTGATATACGATCGCAGAATAGAATACTTTGGCGGGGAAGGAAATGTGCTGGGCAGGAAAGGGATTGATCTATTGCGTTATCGCAACAATGATGTGAATGCAGTGGAAGAGGCCTACAGATATCTCAAACGCAGCATTGAATTGGAAAAGAACAGAGCCAGGGATGCCGTAATGGTCACCTTTATCAATTCCAGTGTTTCCCTGAATCAGAAGGGTAAAATTGATGATAATCAGTCCATAGAAGATTATTTCATGGTGACTGAAATCATCGACGGTCTGCTGGATAAGAGTTCCCGCTGGCCCAAAGCGAAAGATAACATCGACGACCTGATGATCGGCAGCGGACTGCTCACCTGTGAGGCGCTGGACAGCTACTTTGAACCCAAATATGAAGCGAACAAATCAGACAGGGATTTCCTTGAAAATGTAATCCGTTTTTACTCCTCAGCGGGTTGTGACAGGGCCAATGTGTATGTGGACGCCTCCGAACAGATGTATAAGATTGACCCGGGACCGGAGTCTGCGCATCAGCTGGCTGTTCTGTTTATTGCCAAAAGCGATTTCGAAAAAGCAGCGGATTATCTGAGGAGGGCTGTGATTGGTGATAATATCGACGATGAGACCCGGGCCGAATGGTACTACGAACTGGCCGTGGTATGTCTGGCCAATGAAGATTACTGTGATGCGATCGTCTGGGCCAAGGAAGCCATTGCACGAAAAAGCGATTTCGGCAAGGCCTACATTGCATTGGGAGATGCCATCGTTTTTTCCCGCAACAGCCTGGGAGATGATTTTGAAAAGCGTAGCGCCTTCTGGGTGGCGGCTGACAAGTATGCCAAAGCCAAATCCGTGGATCCCAGTGTGACTGCCGATGCCAACGAAAAGCTGAATTCTTATGCAAACCAGTATCCCAACCACGAAGAGGTGTTTTTCAGAGACTTGAAAGATGGCGACTCTTACCAGGTGAAAGGGTGTATCAACGAATATACCACCGTGCGCTCGAGGAAAGAGTGATCCCATCCCTACCCCATATAGGCCATCCCTGCCAGGATGGTCTTTTTTTGTCCCTCCTGCCAAGCTATAGGAGAGCCACCTTTTTATTATCTTTGTGGCTGTGAATGGTAAAATTTTACATCTGGCAGGTTTTCTGGCCATCCTGGCGCTGTTATCATGGGGATGCGAGAATGATATTGAACGGATCAACATGCTTACCGATGATACAGAAATGCCTACTGTAAAAGGCACCAACATCAAGGTCATATACAGCGATTCGGCCAAGGTAAAGGTGCAGATCCTGGCTCCGAGCTACCGGCAGTTCCCGGATGTTGAACGCCCCTATATGGAGTTTCCGGATGGCATGGAGGTCTATTTCTACAACGATTCCCTGAAGTTGGAATCGGAAATTACCGCTGAATGGGCCATTTACTATATGGAAGAACGTTTGTGGCATGCCACCGGCAATGTGGTGGCCAGGCGCTTTGACGATGGCGATGCCCTGTATACCGAGGAGTTGTTCTGGAACGAAGGCGAACAGCGTATCTATTCCGACTCTTATACCAAGGTACATAACGAAGAAAATGTACTGTATGGCAGCAGGGGATTCAGGGCAAACCAGGATTTTTCCAACTGGGAGCTGATCGGTTCAAGCGGCACCATAATTGTTGAAGATGAAGAATAGAACAAGCGGTCTTTTCGAGGTGGTCTGGTTTGTGCTGGGCGGATTGCTGCTGATCATGGGGGTGGATGTGACCGCCTCCGGCGGATTCGGCGATAGCTGGTATTACTTTCTTTTCTCCTTGCTCGCTTTTGCCATGTATTATTTCAGACGGCGCATGAGATTTAACAGCAAATAAGACATGAGTTACCCCCTTCTGATCGTCCTCATTCTGGTTTCCATTCTGTTTTCGGCTTTTTTCTCCGGCATGGAGATCGCTTTTGTTTCGGCCAATCGATTGCGCATTGAGATCGACAGGAAACAGAAAAAGGCCTTCTCTCCACTGGTCAGTTTCTTCAACAAACACCCTTCAGGGTTTATCGCCACCATGCTCGTGGGGAACAACATAGCCCTGGTTATATATGGAATTGCCTTTGCCATGCTGCTGGAGGAACCCATCAGGAATACGCTGGGCAGCAACTCTGACGCAGCCACCCTGCTGATCAGCACCCTGATCATTCTGCTTACCGCCGAATTCCTGCCCAAAACCCTATTCAGGCTCAATCCCAACAACTCCCTTCGCATACTGAGTGTGCCCATCCTGGTGTTTTATGCGATCCTTTACCCCATCAGCATCCTCACCATAGGCATCTCCAATTTCACCATGAGGCACATCTTTAGGGTGAGCCCTGATGATGAAAATGCCGAACCGGTGTTTGGCAAGGTGGACCTGGATCATTTCCTTACCACCCTGCCTCCCGAACAAAGTTATCTTGGGCAAGAAACCGGTGATTTGAAGATCTTTCAAAACGCCCTGGAATTTTCAGGATTGAAGGTCCGTGATTGTATGATCCCGAGAACGGATGTCATTGCCCTTGAAGTGGATGCCCACCTGGAGGATCTTTCGGAAAAATTCATTGAGACCGGTCTCAGCAGAATCCTGATTTACAGCGATACCATCGACAATGTGATCGGCTATGTGAATTCCAAGGATCTTTTCAGAAATCCACAACAAATCAAATCCCACCTGAAATCCATCCGAATCGTCCCCGAAACCCTTTCGGTGAATAAACTGCTCACAGCTTTCATCAAGGAGGGGCAGAGCATTGCACTGGTGGTGGATGAATTTGGCGGGACCTCCGGGATCATTACCACCGAGGATATCATTGAAGAGATCTTTGGTGAAATTGAGGATGAACACGATAGCAGCGATCTGGTGGAGAAACAACTTGACACCTACCGGTTTGTTTTGTCGGGGCGTCATGAAATCAATTATCTCAATGAAAAATACTCCCTCGACATTCCAAATTCTGAAGAATATGATACCCTGGCCGGGTATATCATATACAACTATGAAAGCATCCCTGAAAAAGAGACCACCGTTGAACTGGATAACTTCCTGATAACCATTACCGATGTCAGTTCGAATCGCATTGAGGAGGTTGAGTTGAGTGTGATCCGTTCGTGATCCTGCAATTTTCTCCAAACTGAGTTCGTTAAACCTCTAATTATTACTATATTCGTACGCTCAAATTTTAAGGCTTTTATTTAGTTAAACAGTTATATATAGATGGCAACATTACAGAATATTAGAAACAAGGCGGGATTGCTGGTAGCCATTGTTATCGGACTTGCATTATTTGCATTTATCCTGGGCGATATGATGGGTTCAGGATCATCTGCGCTGGGAAAAAGATCCGTAGCTGAGATCAATGGAAAAGGGGTTGGAGTCAATGATTACCTGAACCGGGAAAAAGCCCTTCGGGAATTTTACCAGCTCAACGCAGGGGGCCAGAGCCTGGATGCTGAACTTGAGAGGCAGATCCAGCAGGAAACCTGGAGGAGGCTCATCAGGGAAACCATCATGGAACGCTCCTACGATCAATTGGGTATATATGTTAGTGCCGATGAGCTTAAGACCATGGTGACCGGCGACCAGACCATGGGACTCGGCGGGAACCCGGCCCTCAGTGAGCCGCATCCCATCATCCGCCAGATGTTTTCCAACCCGGAAACCGGGGAGTTAAACCGTGCAGTAATGACCAACTACTTCAATTCCCTGGACAATCCCCAATTTGAACAGGAAAAAAAGAGGTGGCTTTTCATCGAGAAAGAGATCATCGATGAGAAAATGAACCAGAAGTATTTCAATCTGGTAAGAAAAGGAATGCAGCCCAATTCCCTGGATCTGGAAGATCACGTCACAGAATCCGGAAAGAGCATCGATTTTGCCTATATTTCAAAGCCCTTTGCAGAGATTAGCGACGAAGAGATCACCTTCACCGAAGCAGATCTGAAAGATTATTACAGGGATCACAAGGAAAACTACAAACAATCTCCCTCACGGACTTTCCAATATGT
>CBDTYO010000034.1:0-15930 GCA_965364615.1 uncultured Bacteroidia bacterium | reverse complement strand
ACGACTATGCGACTGTTTAACACCCGTAGATACAAGATTCCCGCTTCCGCGGGAATGACGTTAACCTTCAGGCGGCTTTCTGTTCTCCCAGACCGGGAATCAATGCCAGGCGGGCCTTGGGCAGGATTTCAAAAAAGGAAACATACACCATGACCCCGGCAGAAAATCCCAGGCTGATGGAAAGGAAACGGGTGCTGGAACTTTTGGTGAAGAATGCCAGAGCACTGCCAATCCCTGTAGACAATCCGGCAAACAAAGTGAGACCAAATGCTATCCAGAAATTCCCGCTTTCCATGGCCTGTGATTTATTTTGCCTTGCGTCCCTTTTTGGGGGATTTGGGAATGGGCTCCTGAGAGAAATACTTGGGCCATTTTCTGGTGGCTGCGATCATCACCACCCCGGCCAGAATAAATGGCATACTCAGCCACTGGCCCATGTTGAATTTCATGGCTGCCTCAAAAGGAACCTGATCATTTTTCACAAATTCAATGAGGATGCGGGCCGAAAACAAGAGGATCATGAATACCCCGAAAATGAAACCATCCCTTACCTTCAGGTTATTCTTCCGGTAAAAAACAAACAGCACCACAAAAATCAAAATATAAGAAAGCGCTTCATAGAGTTGGGTGGGGTGCCTGGCTACTGTGGGAAGCAGCTCTCCGGTGTTGGGATCATGGAGTTGATCCCTGACAAACTCAAAACCCCAGGGAAGATTGGTGGGCCTGCCATATATTTCAGAATTGAACAGGTTCCCCAGCCTGATGAAGGCGCCTCCCAGAGCCACCACAATGACAATGCGGTCGATCATCCAGAGAAAACTCAGTTTATATTTCCTCACATAGAGCCACAAGGACAGAAGGATCCCGATGGCTGCTCCGTGACTGGCCAGGCCCCCTTTCCATATTTTCAATATCTCCAGCGGATTCTGAAGAAAATAATCTGGTTCGTAAAAGAAACAATGTCCCAGCCGGGCGCCTATCACTGTACCCACAGCTATATAAATCAATAGCTTGTCCATCATTTCGGAGGTCAATCTTTCGGTGGAAAGATAGCGGGTAAAGACAATGTAGCCGGAAAGAAATGCAGAAGCAAAAAGCAATCCATACCAGCGGATGCTCAGTTGTCCAATGTGAAAAATCTCGGGATCAACATTCCAGGTGATGGCATCAAGGATCATGACAGGGCATGTATTTTTTTTAATGAATCTACAAATATAATAACATTCCGGGGGTTTCCCCTGAAGCTAATATCTTTGTATGTTTGCACTAAATTGAGCTAGGCGTGTTTCGTAGATACCTCTGTTTTCTTGTTTTTGCCGGTTTTTGCATGGGTTGTGCGCAGGTGGGCTCTCCTACGGGAGGTCCTCGCGACGAGGATCCCCCCCGGGCACTGGAGAGTGATCCTCCCAATTATTCCATTCGTTTTGAAGCGAAGAAAATACAGATCACCTTTGACGAATACATTGTGTTGGACAATGTAAACCAGGAACTGGTCGTCTCTCCGCCTATGGAAGAAAAGCCGGAAGTGAAACTCAGAAAAAGAACCCTGATCATCCAGTTTCAGGAGGATCTGAAGGAAAACACCACCTATACCTTCAACTTTGGAAACGCCATCAAGGATTTGCATGAGGGAAACAAGCTTCAGAATTTTGAATATGTCTTCTCCACCGGAGATGTACTTGATTCCATGTCTGTAAAAGGAACGCTCAAATATGCGGAGACCCTGGAGAAACCCGAGGATCCCATCAGCATCATGCTCTACACCGATCTGAGGGATTCGGTGCCCCTGACCGAAATTCCGCTGTATGTGGGCCGGTCCGACGACAGCGGTGTCTTCAGCGTGAATAATCTGCGCCCCGACACCTACAAAATCTTTGCCCTGAAAGACGGAAACAACAATTTCCTCTTCGATCTTCCCACCGAAGAAATAGCTTTTCTGGATACCAGCCTGACCCTCAACATCGATTTTGTCAGTCAACAACTGGGGATCGCTCCCCCCGATTCGCTATCCGAGCTTGCGGATACCATGGCAGTGCCCGAGGATGCCATGGCGGTACTTGCGGATACCACCGGCACAGCCAGGGATTCTTTGTCTGCATCCGGACCGGACTTCCGGTCCATTTACATCGACCTGATGCTATTTAAGGAAGCTTCCGGACTGCAGTATTTGACCGATTATAAGCGTGAAGACCGCAGGAAACTGGAAATGGAATTTGCCCTGCCGTTGAAAGATACTTTCAGCTATGAGTTTCTGCCCCAAAACGAAAGGGAGATCCTATATCTGGAGGAATTCTCTGACCGGCGGGACAGCCTGACCCTATGGGTAATGGATTCGCTGAGTTACAAAATGGATTCCTTATGGGTGGCACTGAGTTATACGGTCAAGGATACCGCCGAACGTTATGTTTCCCAGCAGGACACCCTGGTATTTACCTACAGGGAAAAAACCACCAGCAAAAGAAGGAGGGATGAAAGTGAAACGGTGGAGAAACTGGAAGTAAAAACCATTCGCAACCGTGGATTTCAGGATTTGCATGCCCGTCTTGCTTTCTCCCTGGACTTTCCCCTGGACAAGGTCACCGATTCACTGATCAGCCTTTATCACATCCCGGATTCCGTGGAGTTTGAGGTGCCATTTGTGGTGGAAGCTGATACCATGAACCTGAACAGGGCCCTGCTGTCGGCTGAATGGGAATCGGCTGCCAAGTACAGATTGACGGTGCTTCCTGGAGCCATAGCCAGCATTTATCCGCTGGAACACGATACCATTGATATCACATTTGAAACCCGGGATATGGAATATTACGGCAAGATCCTGCTGAATCTAAGCCAGGTGCATCACCGGGTACTGGTGCAGCTCATCAGCAAGCGTAAGGTAGTTTCTGAGCGAGAGGCAGATACCGACGGACAATTTGTTTTTCCCAACCTTGCCCCCGGGGAATACTCCATTAAATTTATTCATGATCGCAATAAAAATGGCAAGTGGGATACGGGGAAATACCTGGAAAAAAAGCAACCCGAAGCGGTGGAATTCCTGCCTGGAACCATCGAGGTCAGGTCCAACTGGGATCATGATGTATCCATGATCCTGAGGAAGTAAAGGGCATTTAATCCTGGTCCTGGTCCGGCAGGCTTTTATGGTCAAGCTTTTTCCAGATCAGGGCAGCAGCACCCAGCACGGCAATGTTTTTATCGAGCAGGGCCGAAGGCACGATATCGATCTTGTTCCGGTAGATGGCCATAAGGTGCTCTTCCATGCTTTTTTTGGCCGGGTCTATGATCCACTTTCCCGCCCTGGCCAGTCCCCCGAACAGAAAGATTTTTGCAGGACTGATGTGAGCCACTGTATCGGCCAGTGCACGCCCCAGCAGGTAACCGGTTCTTTCAAAAGCTTTGATGGCGATGGGATCGCCCTTTTCTGCCAGTGAATTGATGGTCACTGGTTTAAGTTCGGAGAAAGAAATATTCCGGATCTCGCTATCATCGTTGCCTTCGGCAAGTAATTCGTAGGCAGTGCGCTTGATCCCGGTGGCAGACACATAGGTTTCCAGGCATCCTTTTTTGCCACATCCGCATTGCCTGCCATGGTCATAGACCAATACATGGCCCAGCTCACCCGCAAAACCGTCGTGACCATATATCACATCACCATTCACCACCAGTCCGCTGCCCAGTCCGGTGCCCAGGGTGATCATCAAAAAATTTTTCAGTTGGCTTGCATCGCCAAAGAGCATCTCACCCAGGGCGGCGGCATTTGCATCGTTGGTGACCACAATGGGAAGGTGAAACTGCTCTTCCATCAGCTTGACAAACTCTATTCTCCCCTTCCAGGCAAGGTTGGGGGCATTTTCAATGGTGCCTTCATAGTAGTTCCCATTGGGAGCTCCCACCCCAATACCCAGCAAGGTGAAGGAAAAATCAAGGGTCTCAAAACGCCCCATCACATGGGCGTGAAGGGCCACGATGAAATCCTCAATGGCTTTATATCCACGCGTACTGATTTCATCTTCAAAATGAATAGATCCGGTCCTGTCGACCAGACCTATTTTGGTAAAGGTTCCTCCTATGTCAATTCCAAGTACAACTTCCAGGGCCATCTGTTTGCGGTGTATTGATTAAGTATGACAAAAGTAATAATTATCGCCTGATTTGGTTAAATTAGCCCTGATAACTAAATCAAAGGCCATGACCAATTTCATTGTACCCATAGATTTTTCAATGGATTCGTTGAAAGGACTTGAATGGGCCATCCTTTTTTCAAAGAAAAAAAGCGTGAACATTCAGATGGTTTATGTATTGTCGAACAGCTCAAGTTTTCAGCCAAGCGTGGTGGAGCTGGAGCAAAAGTATGCCGAGGCCAATTTCAAGAAACTGGTCAAGCAGTATGGACCCGGACTTGGCAAGGATTCCAGGCTAAGATATATCATCAAAAAAGGAAAAATATACCGCGAAGTGGTCAACCAGGTCAATTCCTATAAAGAGGCTGTGGTCTCCGCCTCCACCCATGGAGCATCCGGATTCGAAGAGCTGTTTATCGGGAGCAATGCCCTGAAGATGATTGCCGCCACCGAAAAGCCAGTTTTCACCCTGCGAACCATGGTCCCTAAGGACATCCGCAAAATTGTGGTGCCCATTAAATTGCATCTCGACACCAGGCAGAAAGCCCCCTTGGCGGCTGATATAGCAGAGCTATTCGGAGCCGAATTGCATGTGGTTTCCATTTCCACGCGAAACAACAAACGCGACCTGGCCAGGCTGGAATCCTATGCAAATCAGGTGGAGGGTTATTTTACCAAAAGGAAACTTAAGTCCATCCGCAAATCCCTGGTGGGTGAGAACCTTTCCAGGCTCACCTGTAATTACTGCGAAGCAGTGGATGGGGACCTGATCGCCATCATGTCGGGAGCCGTAGATAAATGGAACGTCATGCTGGGCAGTTATGCCCAGCAGATGGTAAAAAGTTCACCGGTCCCCTTACTGAGCATCACGCCCAAAGAGAAACAGATACCTGCGGGCTTCAGCACCCTTGGAGGATCATGAGTAACAAACATGAATTACAACTCAGGGCTTTGATGGAAGCCCTGCCTTTTGCTTCCTGGTTCAAAGACGACAATGGAAATTTTGAGCAGGTGAATGAATTGCTGTTGGCCCTGCTTGGGAAAGAGGCAACAGAAGTCATAGGAAGGTCAGGCAGGGAGGTGCAGGGCGAGGAGGATGCAGGTGGGCATGAAAAAGCCGAAAAGGAGGTGCTGAAAAGCGGAGAAATCAGGGAATCCACGCAATCGGGGGGTAAGCAATTTGTCAGGTCTGTATATTTTCCGGTGACCGACAAGCAGGGGAAGATCATCGGGACTGGAGCATTCCGGGAGGACATGAGCCGTCTCAGCAGTTCTCTCCAGGCCCTGCAACACGAAAAAGAAACCCTGGAAGTGCTGCTGGAAAGCATGCCTTTTTGTATCTTTTTCACCGACAGGCAGTATCGTTACATCAGGGTAAACCGGATGATGGCCAAGCTGCTTCGGGTAGCAGACCCGGAAGATGCGGTGGGACTTACCAATAAGGAGTTTTTCTCCAAACGTGTGGCCAGAAAAATGACCGAAGAGGACCGCACCATCATGGAAACCGGAAAACCCATAGTGAACAAGATCATTTATTTTGAAGATGATGAGGTGGAAGGGTACTGGCTGGAAAAAACCAAGATCCCCATCAGGGATGAAAAGGGTGTGATCACCATGGTCATGGGTCTTTTCAAGGATGTTTCAGACCTGATGCAAATTGAGAATGAACTCAAGGAAGCCAGGGACAAGGCCAAAGAATCGGACCGGCTGAAAACTTCCTTTCTGGCCAACATGTCGCACGAGATCAGAACCCCCATGAATGGGATCCTGGGTTTTGCCAACCTGCTGAGGGACCCGGACCTGGACGAAGAAAAGAGGGATCTCTACCTGAAACACATCGATCATTCCTCCCAACAGCTGCTGAACATCATCGATGACATCATCGACATATCAAAAATAGAATCAGAGCAACTGAAAATATCCAATAAGCCTGTCAGGATCAATGGGATTCTGGATGAGATCTATTCCTCCTTTTTTCATCGCATCAGGGGGGATGCCCCCGGACAGAAAAAGGTGGCTTTTTACCTGAAAAAGGGGAACCAGTCCCATGATTTTACCATTGTGGCGGATGACTTTCGGCTGAGCCAGGTGTTTAACAACCTCATTGCAAACGCCATCAAGTTTACCAAGGAAGGACAGATCACATTCGGATACAACCTGAAGCAGAACCGGTACATTGAATTCTTTGTGAGCGACACGGGCATAGGCATTCCCAACAATAAGGTCAAGCTGATTTTCGACCGCTTCGGCCAGGTGAATCAGGAGCGGTCGCTACAGCCTTCCGGCACCGGATTGGGTTTGCCCATTTCCAAGAGCCTGGTAGACCTCATGGGCGGTGAAATGTGGGTGGAATCAGTGGTCGGGGAGGGCTCCACCTTTTATTTTACCCTTCCCCTGGTGGTAAAAGACATGGCAGAAGATGACCGGGTGCTGCTTTCCAACAAAAGCTACAACTGGACCCACAAGAGCATCCTGGTGGCAGAGGACGAGGAGCTGAACTGGTTTTTTATCAGGGAAATGTTAAGACAGACAGGAGCGGTGGTTCACCGGGCCCGCAATGGCCACGAAGTAGTGGAGCTGACCCGGGATCTGGCTCCTGACGCCATCCTGATGGATATTAAAATGCCGGAAATGAATGGCATCGAGGCTGCCAGGCTCATCAGGGCATTCAATAAAAAGGTGCCGATCATTGCCCAATCAGCCTTTGTGATGGCTGAAGAAAAGGATGAAAGCCTTTTGGCCGGATGCAATCACTTCGTCACCAAACCGCTGGACAGAACCACGATTATGGAATTGATTGACAGTTATTTCAAATGAGAAAGGCGGTCGTCATTGTAGCCGGGGGATCGGGCAAGCGCATGGGAGGAGATCGTCCCAAACAGTACCTGGAACTGGCGGGATTGCCCTTGATAGTTCATTCTATCCGGAAGTTTCTGCGTTTTGATGCCGGCATGGAGATGGTGGTGGTTTTGGCTCCGTCCCACCGGGAATACTGGAAGGACATCAGTGAAAAACATGCCCTGCCTTCCGGGATCTCCCTGGCCCAGGGAGGAGCCAGCAGGGTTGAATCTGTAAGAAATGGACTGGACCTGGTCGAAGAGGGTTTGGTGGTGGGCATACACGATGCCGTCAGACCCCTGGTAAGCCTGGGCACCCTGGAACGAACCTATGAAGCAGCCATGAGCAAGGGCAGCGGAATCCCGGTGATTCCTCTGGACGATTCGGTCAGGATGCTACAGGGCGCTGAAGGATCCGTTGTTGTGGACCGGAGCTTGCTTCGCAGGGTGCAAACGCCACAGGTTTTTCAGTCCACCCTGATCAAAGAAGCATACAGAAAAAACGTGGACCCAAAGGTGACCGACGATGCCAGGGTGTATGAATCCCAATTCGGTCATGTGAACCTGGTGGAAGGGAACCGGGAAAATATCAAGATCACCACCCCGGCCGATTTGGTCATGGCCGGGTCACTTATTCAGTCTGTGGAGTGATCTCTCCCCCAAGGCTGGTGGTGAACTCTTTCACTTCGGGATCACCCATGTACCCAATGAATGATTTACCCGCAGCGTTGGCATTCAGAAGCCCGCTCACCTTCACTTTCACCTGTGAACCCGTGGCAGCTTTTACCCAGGCATGTTTGGCCTGAAGGTCATAGGCCAAACAGTTTCCCACCGTATTGGCATTCACCTGGAGGATGCGGGTGTTGCCATAAAGTATGATGTCTGAACCCTGACTCACCCTGGCATACAGCGAATCGCTGGCTACTGTAATCTCTGCTTTTCCCCCGGTTTCCACTTTCAGAGAAAGCGTTTCACAGGGAAGTGTATCGGACGAATGAACCACAGCGGCCCTGCTTACCTCCAATTCTGAAAGCTTATCGATATATAGTTTGCACTCCAGGGCCGGTGATTGTTTTAAATCGGTTTTGCTCCTCAGCAGAAGCTGGTCTTTGTCCTGCGAGATGGTCAATGACTCGGGAAACTGTGCGGTTTCAAATTCCAGGTAGGTGGCATCCGAAGGCACCAGTCTCAGGTGAATATTCCCACTGACCTTCAAGTGCTCGTAAGGGGCGCTGAGCTTATGAATATGCTGCTGTCCGGCAGCAGGCAAAAGCAATAAGTTTAAGATGGAAAAGATGATTATGACTCTCATGGCGTGACTTTTGTCTGCAAAAATACGTTTAAATATTTTATTACCTTGCACCCCTGAGCGTGATGCATATGACAAAGGCGTTTAAAGTGTGGTGGATCTGTTTTCTGCTGGGTCATGCAACTATCATTCTGGCTCAAGATACCCTGGTCATTGCAGATGACAAACTGGTCATCAACGATATTCATATTCAAGGGAATAAGGTCACCCGTGAGCACGTGATCCACAGGGAGCTATTATTTTCTGTGGGAGATACAGTATTGAAAATGGAGCTGCTGCCCTTCCTGCAGAGAAGCAAAGACAACCTGTTAAATCTGGCCCTGTTCAATTTCGTCCATTTTGGGGTCACCCACCTGGGGGAGAACAGGATCGATGTGAATTTGGAAGTCATTGAACGATGGTATATCTGGCCCGTGCCCATTCTTGAATATGCAGACCGGAATTTCAGCACCTTCATCAAAAACGGGGACTGGGATAAAATCAATTACGGACTCTGGTTGAAGTGGAGCAATTTCACGGGAAGGAACGATCTGCTTACCGGAAAAATAAGACTGGGGTATATCAAGGAATATTCCCTGGCTTACTCTTTCCCAAACCTGGGAAAAAACCAGCAGCATGGGGTGTCGGCAGGATTTAATTTGAACCAGCAAAACGAGGTATACATCACCACCAGGCATAACAAACCGGTGGAATACAGACCCTCGGAAAAGCCCGCCCAGGTGAGGTTCAATTCCTTTGCCAAATATACATACAGGCGCAAGTACTTTACCACCCATTCGCTGGAGGTACAGTATTACGATTATCAGGTAACGGACTCGGTAGCCATCGTCAATCCCAATTATCTGGGAGAAGGCAGCGACCGCTTGAACTATTTCGTGATGACCTACAATTTCAACCACGACATCAGGGACTCCAAGGTCTATCCCCTGGAAGGGTTCAATGTAAAAATCAGGGCCGAGCAAATTGGTTTGGGATTGATAGAAGATTTTGCCTATCCCAGCTTCCGCCTGACAGGTGTGTTGATGTACCATCAGAAACTGGCCAATCGCTTCTATTTCTACAATGCCTCAAAAGTAAGGTATTCAACGGAAAAGCGCATGCCCCATTTATTGAACCAGGGATTGGGTTATCGTGAGTACCTGACTGGCTACGAAGACTATGTGATTGATGGATCGGACTACGTTATTTCCAAATACAACCTGAAATTCCAGGTGATCAAACCCTCCTCCTTTACCCTGCCCTTCCTGGGCATGAAGCAGTTCAATAAAGTCCATTATGCGCTATATTTCAATGCTTTTGCAGATGCAGGTTATGTAAATAACACCTTTCCCGATCCCACCAACACCATGGTGAATAACTGGCAGTTTTCTGCCGGGGTGGGTTTTGATTTTGTCACCTATTACGACCTGGTTTTCCGTATCGATTATGCCATCAACCGCTACAAGGAACATGGTTTTTTTATCCATGTGGAAACCCCCTTTGCCAGGTGGTAGCGGGTGCAGCTGGCATGGCACTCAGGGATCGACCCAATCCCCTTCTTGTTCCATGATCCGGATCAAGGCATCAAGGGCTTCCTTTTCCGGGATATTCCGAAGCAGGGGCGTTTTGCCCTTGTATATAGTCACTTTGCCCGGCCCCGCCCCCACATATCCGTAATCGGCATCGGCCATTTCTCCCGGACCGTTCACAATACACCCCATCACGCCTATTTTCAAGGTGTTCAGGTGAGAAGTGGCCTTTCGGATCTCCTTCAACCTGGACAGGATATCAAAATGGGTGCGTCCGCAGGAAGGGCAGGCTATATACTCGGTTCTGGTTATGCGCGTACCGGCTGCCTGCAGGACCATCAGGAGGGTTTCGTTCACTTCGGAAGCAGGCAGGCGGGCATGTTCGATCCACAATCCGTCCAGGGCTCCGTCCACCAATAGAAAACCCAGCTCTCCCGCCAGTTGCAGTTGAAATGTCCCTGGATCGTCCTGGTCCATATGGGCTTTATACAGGACGGGACTCACGCTGTTCTCAGAGCAGAAGTGGTTCAGGCGGGCCTTGATCTCCTGGATGCTTGAGGAACCCCTTTCCAGCAGTAAGATCTTATCTCCCGATTCCAGCAGGGAACGATCCTGAAGCCAGTCATGGTAGGTGACCCATTGGTTTTCCAGCTGCTCTGGGTGTATATCTGTTTGGGGATCAGGAATTTCCTGCCCAACTATACGGATCCGCGATCCCTTTCCCATGCCCGCCACGGCTGAAGACATTCTCCTGTTGAAGCCAAAGGGATTCCAGGCCAATCCCACAAAAGGATCATAGGGCAGGGAGTCCGGTTTGGGAAAAAGCCGGGTAATAGCTGCAGCCACGGGCAACTCCTCTTCCGGGGCTTCAGTGAGCGAGACCCGGAGGGTGTCGCCCATGCCCTCCAGCAAAAGGGGAGCCATTCCCACCGCCGATTTTATCCTGCCCTCAGGGCCATCCCCGGCTTCGGTCACCCCCAAATGAAGCGGGTAGAACATACCTTCGGACTTCATGGTATGTACCAGCAGACGCACCGATTGTATCATGACTTTCGGATTGCTCGACTTCATGGAAACCACCACCTTGTCGAAGGAAGCCGCCTGACAAATGCGAAGAAAGGCCATGGCTGATTCGGTCATGCCTTCAGGGGTATCTCCATACCTGTTCATGATGGATTCATCCAGCGAGCCATGATTCACCCCGATGCGGATGGCAGTACCATGGAGGCGACAGGTTTCCAGCAGTTCGGGAAGCAAAGATTCGGGAGTTCCCCCCCTGAGGTAGTTGCCCGGATTGATGCGGATCTTATCGGTGATTTTTGCGGCTTCCAGCGCCAGGCCGGGTTTGAAATGGATATCTGCCACCACCGGGGTGTCAAATCCCCCTTTTCGAAGTTCGGTACGGATCCTGCCCAGGTTATCCACCTCCCTTTTACCCTGGGTGGTAAGACGAACCAGGGCAGCCCCCTTTTGGATCATGCGGATGCATTGATCCACCGAGGCCTTCACATCGTTGGTGTCGGTATTGGTCATGGACTGGATCTGAACGGGTTGTCTCCCCCCCAGTTTCAGTCTGCCGATGGCGATTTCATTGGAAGGTCCAATCGGCACCATCTTTCCGGTCCTTTACAGTGATTCCCAGGCCGGATAGTCCGTCCCGGATGCGGTCTGCCGTTTGAAAATCACGATTTTCCTTGGCTTCGTTCCTGAGCTGCAGGATCAGTTCGACCAGCTCACCGGCAAGGGCATCAGACCGGGAGGAGGACTGAGGAAATGTAAGGCCAAGCACTGAGAAAACAAAGGAATGGTAAAGCCTCTTCAACCTTTCCAGATCCCCTTCCGTGAGGGTCTCCTTGCCTTCTGCCAGGTTGTTGATCTGTGTCACTCCGCTTAAGAGATGGCCCAGGAGTTTGGCAGTGTTCATGTCATCCGCCATGGCAGTATTACAGCGCTCTTCCAGCTCATGCACGACCACGGAGGAGACGGTTCCGGGTTTCAGCTCATCGAGTTGACCCACGGCTTTCATCAGGCGATTAAAACCTTTTTCAGCAGCCTGTAGTGCCTCGTTGGAAAAATCCAGGGTACTCCTGTAGTGGGCCTGGAGGATGAAAAAACGGATGGTCATGGGGCCATAGGCTTGTTCCAGCAGGTCGTGATTTCCTGCAAAAAGCTCATCCAGTGTAATGAAATTCCCCAGGGAACGCCCCATCTTCTGACCATTGATGGTGATCATGTTGTTGTGCATCCAGTAACGGACAGAAGGCGCCCCATATCCGGCCACATTCTGGGCAATTTCGCACTCATGGTGCGGGAAGAGCAGATCCATGCCCCCGCCATGAATATCGAACTGCATGCCCAGGTACTTGGTGCTCATGGCCGAGCATTCCAGGTGCCAGCCTGGATATCCATCGCTCCAGCGGGAAGGCCAGCGCATGAGGTGTGCCGGGTCCGCTTTTTTCCACAGGGCAAAGTCCAGGGCATTTCTCTTTTCCGATTGTCCCTCCAGCACCCTGGTATTGGAAAGCAGGTCCTCCACCTTGCGTCCCGAGAGTTGTCCATAGGGATGCTTCTCATGGTAGGCATCTACGTCAAAGTAGACCGAACCATTCACCTCGTAGGCATATCCAGCAGCCATGATCTTATCGATCAACTCCTGCTGCTCAATGATGTGTCCGCTTGCCCTGGGTTCAATGCTGGGAGGCAGCACATTCAATGAAGCCATGTTCAGGTGGTAGCGGTTCATATAGTGCTGCACCACCTCCATGGGTTCCAGCGACTCCAGGCGCGCCTTCACCAGGATCTTATCTTCACCCTCATCGGCGTCATCTTCCAGGTGGCCTACATCGGTGATGTTTCGCACATACCTCACCTTGTATTCCAGGTGCATCAGGTAGCGGTAGAGCACATCAAAGGTAATGGCCTGGCGGGCATGTCCCAGGTGGGCATCTCCATATACCGTCGGACCGCAGGCATAGAGGCCCACAAAGGGGGGATTGATGGGTTCAAAGGGCTCTTTCTTACGGGCGAGGGTATTGTATAGAGAAAGCTGGTGGCTCATAACTATTCCGGGATAATCTGAATGCTGGGACAAAATTAGTAAATTTAAGACTTACAAGACATTTAGGAATTATGGGAAAGAACAAAAGAAGGGGCAAGGATAAATTATCCCGGGAACAGGCCACTGCATTGATCATGGGCGTGTTTGGCAGAAACCCCAAGCAGATATACAATTACAAGCAGATTTCAAAGTTGCTGTTTATTAGTGACAAGAATCAGAGGGGTTTGATTTCCAATACTTTGGATGAATTGGTGGAGAACAAGCAGTTGGAGCAGGTTGAATTGGGCAGGTACAGATTGCGCAGCAGGGCCGGGTACAAGACCGGGACCCTTGATATGACCCAGCATGGCTATGCTTTTCTGGTTTCGGAAAATTCCGACGATGATGTGTTCATTGCCCGGAATAACCTGAAGACAGCCCTGGATGGTGACCTGGTCAAGGTGTTTGTCTTTCCGGCCCGTAAGCAGCGCAACCGGTCAGAAGGGGAGGTGGTGGAAATCCTCGAGCGGGCCAGGGATACTTTTGTGGGGACGGTGGAGATCTCGCGCAATTACGCTTTTTTACTTCCCGACAGCCGCAAAATGCCCTTTGACATTTTTATCCCCCTGGAAAAACTCAAGGGGGTGGAACATGGCCAGAAAGCCATAGCAAGGATCATCGATTGGCCTGCCAAGGCCAAAAACCCCTTCGGCGAGATTGTGGATATCCTGGGATTTCCCGGGGAGAACGATACGGAAATGCATTCCATCCTGGCCGAGTTCGAACTTCCCATTAAGTTTAGCGAAGAAGTGGAGGCATATGCCGAAAAGATCCCAGATGGCATCAGTCAGCAGGAGATCGCCAGGCGCAGGGATTTTCGCAAGGTGCCGACCTTTACCATTGATCCGGCCGATGCCAAGGATTTTGATGATGCGCTTTCTCTGCAGCCCCTTGAGAACGGATTGTGGGAAGTGGGAATTCATATTGCCGATGTATCGCATTATGTGAAGACCAAAACCATCCTGGACAGCGAGGCCTTCGACCGTGCCACCTCGGTGTACCTGGTCGACCGGGTGGTCCCCATGCTGCCGGAGAAACTGAGCAATGGGGTGTGCTCCCTTCGCCCCCATGAGGATAAGCTCACCTTTTCGGCGGTTTTTAAAATGAATGAAGAGGGTGAGGTGCTCGATGAATGGTTTGGCCGCACCGTGATCCACTCCGATCGCCGGTTTTCCTATGAGGAGGCTCAGCAGGTCATTGATACCGGAGCAGGGGACATGAAGGAGGAAATCCTTAAGTTGTATGCCATCTCCAAGATTCTGAAGGCGAAACGCTTCCAGAATGGATCCATCAATTTTGAAAGGGAGGAAGTCAAATTTCACCTGGCCGAGGATGGCACTCCTACGGGGGTGTATTTCAAGGTGCAAAAAGAAGCCAACTGGCTCATCGAAGAGTTCATGCTCCTGGCCAACAGGCGGGTGGCTGCCTACGCCAGCCGGGGAGGTAAATATGAAAAGGACATCAGTCCCGCGGAACCCAAGGGAAAAAAGCAATCCGGTAAAACCTTTGTGTACCGGATCCACGATGTTCCCGATCCGGAAAAAATGGATGCTTTTACGCGCTTTATCACCAAGTTTGGACATCACCTGAATCCGCAGCAAACGGGCAGGCGCCTTTCCACGGCCCTGAATGCCCTGCTGGACCAGGTGCAGGGAAACAAGGAGCAGCACGTGGTGGAAATGATGGCGCTTCGATCCATGGCCAAGGCCCGCTATTCCACCAACAACATCGGACACTATGGCCTGGCTTTCAAGGATTATGCCCATTTTACCTCGCCCATCAGGCGCTATCCCGATTTGATGGTACACCGCCTGCTGGCCCATTACCTGCAGGACGGGGAATCAAAGAATGCAGAAACCTACGAAAAACGCTGCCAGCATGCCTCCGAAATGGAGCGGCGGGCCGTGGAAGCCGAAAGGGCCTCCATCAAATACAAGCAGGTGGAGTTTATGCAGGACAAGCTGGGGATGGAATTCGACGGGCTGGTGTCGGGCCTCACCGACTGGGGGATTTATGTGGAGATCGTCGAAAACAAGTGCGAGGGAATGGTTTCCATCAAAAGCATTGGAGATGATTTTTATGAGTTTGATGAAGAGGAATACATGATCGTGGGACGCCATTCGGGGAAGAAGTTTGAGATTGGAGACGAAGTAAAGGTGGAGGTCATGAATGCCAATCTTTCGCGGCGGCAGCTCGATTATAAGCTTGTGGATCTGGAAGAGGAAGCGTAATTTTATGACGATCCAGCAATAGTTGCATGTGATGGTGGTTGTTAAGGAAGAGGTAAGAACACACATTGTGGGAGTGGCCCGCAAGATTTTCACCAGGCGTGGTTTCAGAAAAGCCACCATGGAAGAGATTGCCGAAGTTTCCCAGAAAGGGAAAAGCTCCATTTACTACTATTTTAGCAGCAAGGAGGAGATCTTCAGGGCCGTGGTGGAAAAAGAAGCCAGCGAACTGAAGCAGCGTCTCGAACGGATCATCAAGAAAAATGAATCTCCCGTGGAACGTTTGAAAGCTTATATGCTTTTCAGGCTGCATTATGTGAAAACCCTGGGAAATTTCTATGCCGCTCTCAATGAAGAGTCCCTGTCCCACATGGATTTCATCCTGGAGATCAGGCGAAATTTCGAGGAAGAGGAGCGTCAGGTGGTCAGGGAGATCCTGGACGATGGAATGCGGAAAGGCTTCTTCAAACTGACCAGTTCAGAGATGGGAGCCATCGCCATTTCCACCATGATGAAGGGCCTGGAACTACCTCTTTTTCTGAGCGACAAACACAAAACGGATCGTGAAGAGCTGCTGGAGGACCTGATCCGCGTACTCTTTTACGGGATCATACAGCGCTAGAGGATTCTCCCGGTACGATACCAGCCGTCGCTGAAATTCGCTGTGCGTCTCGGCCGGGGCTGAGAGGGAGACTTATTTTCCCCTGACCAGGGCCGCCATCTTATGGAAGATCTCGGTGTTCTGGTAAATCCCCTGAAAGTGTTCGGCTCCCGGTCCGTAGGCAAACACCGGAATCAAAGTGGCCGTGTGACCGGTGGTGGCAAACACAGGT